>NZ_JBFUKN010000059.1:0-36556 GCF_056400845.1 Mycobacterium sp. P4_H6
CCGTCCTCCTTGAAGGCCGGCTTGATCTTGGCCAGGCCTTCGATGGTGCCGCCGCGACGGATGCCGCCGTCTTCCAGAACTGTGCTTTCCCCGTGCTCATCCTTCGCTTTGATACCGACGATCTGGTCCTTGAAGGCACCGGAATCCTGTGCGGCGGCAGCCTTCTCATGTGAGCTCAGGGAGAACTCGTCGAGCTGGGTACGCGAGAGTCCCCACTGCTCGGCGATCATCTCGGCGCCGACGCCCTGGTTGGGGCTCTTGTGGTCGTACCGCGCCAGGAAGGCCTCCGGGTAGGGGTGCCCGCCGCTGGCCAGCGAAGAGCCCATCGGGACCCGCGACATGGACTCGACACCACCGGCGACGACGACGTCGTAGTGACCGGCCACCACACCGGCGACGGCGAAGTGCAGCGACTGCTGGCTGGATCCGCACTGGCGGTCCACGGTGACACCGGGGACGGTCTCGGGCCAACCGGCGGCCAGCACGGCGGTGCGGGCGATGTCGAGTGCCTGCTCGCCGGCCTGCATGACCGTTCCCCAGATGACGTCGTCGACGAGCCCCGGGTCGATCCCGGCGCGCTGCACCAGGCCGTTGAGGACCTGTGCCGACAGTTCGGCGGGATGCACACCCGACAGGGCGCCGTTGCGCTTGCCGACTGGTGAGCGAACTGCCTCGACGATGACCGCTTCAGCCATGGACTTCTCCTTCGAAGATGGTTGGCGTTTTTATACGGATGGACTTAAATCGAACCTAGAACAGAAGGTTTACTAGGTCAACCTACTGGTTGGTAGATGGCGGATGAACGCGGGTGCACGCACCGGGTTTGCCGACATGGTTTACTGAGTTGAATACCTACCTCCAGCCTATTACCGAGGAGTCTCACCGTGGCCGGCAGCACCCCGCTCTCGCCGATGATCGGCCGCAGTGCCGTGCCGGCGGTGGCCGGAGCGCCCATCCGGTCGCCGAAGACCGCGGAACTGGTCGCCGGGACGCTGCGCCGGATGGTCGTCGACGGCCAGCTCAAGGAGGGCGACTTCCTGCCCAACGAGGCCGAGCTGATGGCCCATTTCGGGGTGAGCCGTCCGACGCTGCGCGAAGCGGTGCGAGTGCTGGAGTCCGAGCGTCTCGTCGAGGTACGCCGCGGTTCACGCACCGGCGCGCGGGTGCGGGTGCCGGGCCCGGAGATCGTGGCCCGTCCGGCGGGCCTGCTGCTGGAGCTGTCGGGGGCCACCATCGCCGATGTGATGACGGCGCGCGCCGGGATCGAGCCGATGGCGGTCCGGTTGCTCACCGAGTTGGGGAACGTCGAGGCGTTCGACGAACTCGACACGATGATCGCCGAACACGTGCCGTCCGGACGCGAGACCGGCCGGATGGCCGAGACCACCGGCGACTTCCATCAGCGCGTGGTCGAGTTGTCCGGCAACGCGACGCTGACCATCATGGCCGGCATGCTGCACGAGATCACGGTGCGGCACACCGCCTTCGCCATGAAGGAGAACCGGCCGCTGTCCAAGTCGGACTACGACCTGTTGATGCGGTCCTACAAGCGGCTGATGACCCTCATGCGCTCCGGTGACGGCGAGGCCGCCGAGGCGCACTGGCGCAAGCACCTCGACACCGCACGCGAGCTGCTGCTCAAGGGCATGGAGTCGGTCAAGGTCCGCGATGTGATGATCTGACAGTTCAGATCCCGATGTAGACCGACTTCGTGTTGAAGTAGGCCTCCAGGCCCTTCTTGCCGCGCTCGCCGCCCCAGCCCGACTGCTTGTGTCCGCAGATCGGCATCGAAGGGTCCGCGGCGAGGGCGGAGTTCACCCAGATCTGGCCCCCACGAAGCGCATTGGCCACACGGTGGGCTCGACTGAGGTTCTCGGTCCAGATGGCGCCGGCCAGTCCGTACTCGGTGTCGTTCGCCGCGGCGACGGCCTCTTCCTCCTCGTCGAAGGGGATCACCGAGCCGACAGGTCCGAAGATCTCCTCCTTGATCAGCCGCATGTCCGGAGTGGCGTTGGTGATGATGGTGGCCTCGTAGAAATACCCCTTTCGGTCCAACGGCTTACCGCCGGTGATCACCTCCGCGCCACCGGCCACCCCGTCGTTGACGATGCCCTCGACGCGGGTGCGTTGTTTCTGACTGATCAGCGGCCCGAGCACCGAGGTGGGATCCTCGTATCCGCCCATCGGCAGCATCTGCGCGAACCCGGCAAGCCCCTCGACGACCTGGTCGTAGATCTTGCGCTGCACGTAGATCCGCGATGTGCAGGAACAGTTCTGCCCGGATCCGGCGAGCAGCCCCATGGCGGCACCCATGATCGACTTCTCCAGGTTGGCATCGTCGAACATGATCAACGGCGATTTCCCGCCGAGTTCCAGGGTCAGTCGCTTGAGGTTGCCGGCGGCGGCCGCCACGATCAGCCGGCCCACCTCCGTCGACCCGGTGAAGGCGATCTTGTCGACGTCGGGGTGCGCGGTCAGCGCCGCGCCGGTGGTCTCCCCGTAGCCGGTGATCACGTTGAGCACGCCGTCGGGCAGGCCCGCCTCACGGAAGATCTCCTCCAGCGTGAGCGCCGACAGCGGGGTTTCCTCGGCGGGCTTGAGCACCGCGCTGCAGCCCGCCGCGAGCGCCGGCGCAACCTTGAGCATGGCGACGAAGAACGGGCCGTTCCACGGGATTATGAGGCCGACCACGCCGACGGGCTCCAGCTGGGTGAAGGTGTGGTACTCCTCGAAATGGCCGAGCAGGCCGTCGGAGACGAGGTTGGCCGATTCGCCGTGGATCTTGCCGACCCAGCCGGCGTAGTAGATCAGCATCTCGTTGGCGACCTTGATGATCTGCTGTGCGGCAACCGCATTCATGCCGTTGTCGCGAGCCTCGATCTCGGCCAGTTCCTCGGTACGCCGCTTGATGATCCCGGCGGCCTTGAACAGCACCTCGGCGCGATGCGCGGCGGGCAGCCTGCGCCACACCCCGGACTCGAAGGTGTCCCGCGCCCGGGCCACCGCCGCGTCGACGGCGGCCTGGTCAGAATCGGGGACCTCGGCGATCTGCTCCTCGTTCGATGGATTGAAGACCGCAATGGAGTTGCTCAAGGTCAGTCACCTTTACGTCTACCGGGCCGCACCGACGCGACACATCACCGCGAGCTTATGCGCGTAAGTACAAGGCGTCCAGAGGTTCGGGACCAAGCGTGTCGCTTACTTCACGAAGCGCTCGTACGCCCCGGTGTCTGCACGTCGTAAACCGGGACGGTGTCATCCCACGGCTGCCGGGTGACCATGTCGGCGACCTTGACGTAACCGCGTTCGAACTCTCCGGTGGCGGCGTCGACGAGCCGGTACTGCTGGGTCTGCCGGTGGATGGGCTGCGCGTCGAGCATGACGATGCGCACCTCCCCCGGTTCGAAATGGCAGCGCGTCTGCAGCGCCGCCACCAACTGCTCGTTGCTCATGTGGCCGTCACCGAAGTTCCACCCGATGGCGGTGCTGACGATGCGCTCACCGTCGGTGAGGGTGTAGTCGTCCTCGTTGCCCCCGGCCATCGCCCGGTGCGCCAGGGTGAACAGTGCGCGGCCGTGAGTGTTGAAGGAGCGGAACGCATATCCCATGTACATCGGGATCTGGGCGGCCTCCTTGCTGCCGTAGAACTTCTCCAGCTGCGCGGCGGGCATGCTGGCGATCGCGACGACTCCGGCAGCGATCTTGGCATCTGCCGAGGGCTTGATGCACCACAGCGAGGTGTCCCAGTTACCCGCGTAGTAGCGCATACCGGGCAGGAAGGACACCTTGCGCGGGAACAGGTTTCCCAGCACCACGGTGCCGGCAACCACCACCAGCAGCACGATCGGCCACGGGCTCGACAAGTCGCCCAGTCCGATACCGGAGTGACCCACGAACAGCGCCAGCACGCTGAACATCATGAAGACGTTCCATTCCAGCGGCACCCCCATCGGGATCGAACTCAGGATGCCGAAGTGGAAGACCAGCATGACGAACGCCGCGATGGCCGTCGCCCAGCCCCCGTGGCTGAAGAACAGCACCAGCGGCACCAGCCCTTCGATGGCGGTGGAGAAGTGCCCGATGAAACGCGATGCCCGACCGGGACGCAGGTCATCGGGGAAGTGCTCGAAGAACTTTCGCTTGATGGCGGGCGACCGGAAGACGGGGTTGTTGCTCATCATCGTGGAGATGACGAACGGGAAGTGCTTGTTGAGTTTCGAGGTGGCCGCCCCCATCCAGATCACCAGACAAACCAGCTTCGCGGCGATGATGATGTCGGCGCCGCTGAACAGGAAGCACACCGACAGCGACGCATACACCTCACCGCGGGCGGCCAGGAAGATCACCTTGTCGCGCAAGCCGGCGAGGGCAAGCAGGATGAGGATCGACGCGGTCTGCCAGACCGGCAGCACGCCCACCTCGGTGCCGAGTTCCGGGATGGGACCGGTGCCCTGCGAGAACAGCGCGATCACGAGCATCACCAGCAATGCCCCGTAGAGCAACACGTCCACCGGACCGCGCGCATCACCCTTGGTCAGCGGGATGCGGTTGGGCCAGGGTGGCAGTCGAATCGTCCTGGGCCGCAACCAGTACAGGATCGACCCCATCGGCGGGAAGAACCGGTTGTTCAGCGGGCCGAACCCGCAGCCCAGGCCGACGACCTCGAACAGCATCGTGTAGAACACGACCTTCTGATAGAGGATCGGCTCGTTGTACCAGGCGGTGACGTCGGTGAAGCCACCGAGACCATCGGTGCTGGCGAGCACCAACACCCAGGCGACAAGGATGTAGGCGAGGATTTTGGCGACGTAGAACAGGTGCAGCACGACGGGCGTACCGAACCCGACCTCGGCCCAGTGCCGGGCCATCGGGACGATCCGCTCGGCGCGGGTGCCTTTGCTCCACTCCTCGAAATCGATCACGGGAGTGGTCTGCTTGAGGAATCCCATGCCGGTCAGACTAGAACGTGTTCTAGTCTGGGGCCAGCAGTTCGGCCATCTCAGCCGCTGCGCATCATCGGCGGGTGCAGAAGCCGCAGCTCACCGCGGCGGTACAGCTGAGCCGGACGCCCGCCGTCGCGCCCGGTGGTCCGCCCGACCGGCACCAGGAACCCGGCGGCGCCGGTCACCTTGCGGTGGAAGTTACGGCTGTCCAGCGTTGTGCCCCACATGATCTCGTAGACCCTGCGCAGTTCGGCAACGGTGAACTCGTCGGCACAGAAGGTGGTCGCCAGCGGGGTGTACTCGATCTTGGCACGGGCCCGCTCGATGCCGTCGGCCAATATCGCGGCATGGTCGAAGGCCAGCGCGGACTCCGACAGCTCCCCGACCGGCGCCCACCGCGCGCCCGCCGCGTCACCGCCCGGGGTCGGTAACGGCAGATCGGGCGCCAGGCCGAGATAGGCGACGGTGATCACCCGCATCCGCGGGTCGCGTTGCGGCGCACCATAGGTACCGAGCTGTTCGAGATGCAGCCGCGCGGCCGGGACTCCGGTTTCCTCGGCCAGTTCCCGACCCGCCGCGGAATCGAGATCCTCGTCGGCACGCACGAACCCACCCGGCAACGCCCACCGACCGGCATGCGGCTCCTCACCGCGGCGGACCACCAGCGCGCATAGCGAGTCCTCGCGGATGGTCAGGGCCACCAGATCGACGGTGACCGCCACCGACGGGTAATCGCTCGGGTCGTAGCGCGGCACCACCTCAGGTTAATCGTCATCTTGACGTAAAGCCAGAGTCCGGATTATCGTCGATCTGACGATAAAAGGAGGTGGCCACCATGGCCGTCATCACCCGCTACCCACTGATCCGTCATCTGCGCGTGGAGCCCACTGCTCACATCCGGGCACTACGTCGCGGCAAGCTCAGTCACGACGGCGCCGGCCTGGCGTTCTGGTTCCGTCCGTTGACCGCGGCGATGTCCGAGATCCCACTGGACGACCGCGAACTGCCGTTGCTGTTCCACGCCAGGACCGCCGACTTCCAGGACGTCACCGTGCAGGCCACGATCACCTACCGGATCGTCGACCCCGCGCTGGCCGCAGCTCGTATCGACTTCGCGATCGACACCGACACCGGCTACTGGCGGGCAGCACCACTGGAGCAGGTGGCCGGTCTACTGACCGAGTCCGCCCAGCAGCACGGGCTGGATCTGTTGGCCCGCACCACCCTCACCGCGGCGTTGGTCGACGGGATCAGCGCGGTCCGCGAACGGATGAGCGGGGGCCTGACCGCCGACCCGCGGTTGACCGAGACCGGTATCGCCGTGATCGGGGTACGGGTGGTCGCCATCCGCCCCGAACCCGAGGTGGAACGCGCACTGCAGACACCGACCCGGGAGATGGTGCAGCAGGACGCCGACAAGGCGACGTTCGAACGTCGCGCACTGGCGGTGGAGCGGGAGCGGGCCATCGGGGAGAACGAGTTGCAGACCAAGATCGAACTCGCCCGCCGCGAAGAGGAACTGGTCGCCCAGAACGGTGCCAACGAACGGCTGAAGACCCAGGAGGCCTGGGCCTCCGACGAGATCGCCACCCAGGCCAAGGCACGCCGCGAGGTGGCCCTGGCCGAGGCGCAGGCCCAGGCGGCGCGACTGGTGGGTGAGGCCGAGGCGGCCGCGGAGGCCGCGCGGCTGGCCGCCTATCGCGACATCAGCGATGCCACGCTGCTGGGTCTGGCCGTCAAGGAACTCGCGGCCAATCTGCCCAACATCCAATCCCTGGTGCTGACACCGGATCTGCTGGCGCCCGTGCTGGCCCGGTTGGGGGCGCCATGACGCTCCCACCCCGGGCGGTGATCGTGCACCGCCGCACCGAACTCGACGAGGCTCTCGCCACGCACGGCACCCACGGGCAGGCGGCTTTCTTCCTGCGCAACCGGGGCCGCAGCATCGACGAACTCGAGACCCGGCACGACCGTGTGCAATCCGCGCTGGCGGCCATCGCCGCCGGAATCCCGGTGGACTGGCGGCGCGGCCGGGTGGAGCGGACGGACCTGTCGCGCTTCCTGTTCGAGCCCGGCGATGTGGTGCTGGCCGTCGGGCAGGACGGATTGGTCGCCAACGTCGCGAAGTACCTGGACGGCCAGCCGGTGATCGGTGTCGATCCCGAACCCGGGCGCAATGCCGGTGTGCTGGTGACCCACTCCCCCGACGCGGCGGTGCCGCTGATGCGCGCCGCCGCACACGCCGAGACCGAGTTCGAGTGGCGCACCATGGTGCAGGCGAGCACCGACGACGGGCAGCGGCTGATGGCCGTCAACGAGATCTTCGTCGGCCAGGCCGGGCACCAGACCGCGCGCTACACCCTCAACCTGCCCGGCGGACAGGTCGAACGGCAGGCGTCGTCCGGGGTCATCGTGTCCACCGGCACCGGCGCCACCGGCTGGTGCCGCTCGGTATGGCAGGAACGCCAGAGCGCATTGGCGCTGCCGGCGCCGTCGGATCCGCGGCTGGTGTGGTTCGTCCGCGAACCGTGGCCCTCACCGGCCACCGGCACCGCGCTGGTCGAGGGCGACCTGACCGCGGCCGAACTGAGCATCGATGTCGAGTCCGACCGGCTGGTGGCCTTCGGCGACGGGGTGGAGGCCGACGCCCTGACGCTGTCGTGGGGCCAGCGGGTGACGGTCGGGCCGGCGCCGCGCCGGTTGCGGCTGGTGCGTTAGGCCTTGGCCGGTGGGCGGAAGAAGATGACCAGCTGGCCGATACCGCCGAGCAGACCGAGACCCGCAGCGATGGCCAGGCCGCACCAGCCCGAGAGCCAGGACGCGATATCGGTACCGGAGAACAGCAGATGGTCCAGGCTGTAGCGGCCGGCGCCCGTGCCGGCGATGGCCACCGCGGCCACCGCGAGCACCAGGTTGTACTCCCAGCCCTCCTTGACGATGAAGAAGCCGTTGTGCCGGTGCACCGTCCACGCCGCCACCAGCATCAGCGCCACGAACCCGGCGGCCGGCACCGGTGTCAGCAGGCCCAGCGCCAGACCGAGGCCGGCAGCGATCTCGGTGCTGGCCGCGACGCGGGCGTGGAACAGGCCCGGCTTCATGCCGATGCTGTCGAACCAGCCCGCGGTACCCGGGATGCGCCCGCCCCCGAAGAACTTGTTGTAGCCGTGCGCAGCCATGGTCAGGCCGAGAACAACACGCAGGAGCAGGAGCGCCACATCATAAGAAGAAGAATCAGCCACGTAACAGAATCTAGGCCATCTGTTACGTCGCCGCCCAGCCCCCGTCCACACTGAGCACCGCGCCGTGGATATTCGCGGCGTCGTCACCGGCCAGGAAGACCACCGCCGCGGCGACCTCCTCGGGCGTGCTCATCCGCCGTGACGGGATGCGGGCCAGCACCGGCGCCACGTGATCGGCGGACTCGGCGGCCCGCTCGGTGGCGATCGGCCCGGGGGCGACGGCATTGACCCGCACCCCGGACGGCCCGTACTCGGCGGCCCACGATTTGGTCAGCGAGTGCACGGCGGCCTTCGTCGAGTTGTACAGCGCCGATTTGTCACCGCCGATCAGGCCGGTGATGGAGCCGATGTTGACCACCGCTCCGTGCCCGCGCTGCGCCATCGCCGGGGCCAGCGCTCCGGTGAGCAGGAACGGCCCGATCACATTGGCCCGGTAGGACTCCAGCAAGGTGGCCTCGGAGATCTGCTCGGTGGGTTCCGGGGTGGACCAGATACCGGCGTTGTTCACCAGGATGTCGACGGGTCCGGCCGCCTCGGCGAGCTGCCGGATCTCGGCTTCGCCCGCGCCGAGGTCGGCGGCGACGAAGGTCGCGGTGCCACCGGAGGCTTGGATCTCGGCCACGACGGCGTCACCGCGATCCTTGTTGCGCCCGGTGACGACGACGGATGCCCCCTCGGCGGCGAGGGCGTGCGCGATGGCGACGCCCAGACCGCCGGTGGAGCCGGTGACCAGTGCTGTGCGGCCCGCAAGCCGCGTATTCTTTGGACTCATGAGTCCATATGTAGGCCGATAAAAATGGACCTGCAAGTCCAAACTTTGACCAGGAAGGGCGCGGCCACCCGGCAGCGCATCATCGAGGGCGCCGCGGCCGAGATCCGCGACCGCGGGGTGGCTCTGACCACCCTCGATGACATCCGCGCCCGCACCCACACGTCCAAGAGCCAACTGTTCCACTACTTCCCGGACGGCAAGGAGCAACTGCTGCTGGCCGTGGCAGAACACGAGGCCGAACAGGTGCTGGCCGACCAGCAGCCTCACCTGGGCGCCCTGAACTCGTGGGCGGCATGGCAACGCTGGCGTGACGCGGTGGTGGACCGCTATCGCCGCCAGGGTCAGAGCTGCCCACTGAGCATGCTGATGTCAGAGATCGGGCGCAGCACCCCGGGCGCCCAGGCCGTCACCGCCACACTGATGCGGCGCTGGCACGACGAGATCACCGCAGGGGTGCGCACCATGCAGGATCAGGGCAAGGTCGCCGCCGGAATCGACGCCGAACGCACGGCCGCCGCCCTGCTGGCCGGAATCCAGGGTGGGGTCGGGATCCTGCTGGCCACCGGCGATCTCGGCTACCTGGAGGCCTCCCTGGACCTCGGGATCGACGCCCTGCGAGCGAACGGGGCCGGCGCATGACCGACATCGTCCGGTCGGTGCCGCAGATCGGTTACCTGACGCCGCAACTCTTCGATGACCTGGGCATCGCTCAGACCGTCGTCGCCAACGGCACCGTGTACGTATCCGGAATCGCGCCGCTGACACCCGAACTGGAGGTGGTGAGCGAGGATCTCGCACAGCAGCTGGCCTTCGTGCTCGACGTGCTGGACCGCTCGCTGCGTTCCGCCGGCACCGACCGGACTCACCTGGTGGCCTGGACCGTCTATGCCACCGATCTGAGCGCACTGTCGGCATGCCTTCCGATGCTGCGCGACTGGGTGGGCGAGCACCGTCCGACGAGCACCTGGATCGGCTGCTCGGGATTCATCCATCCCCGCCAGCTCCTGGAGCTCACCGCCACCGCGGTCCTCTAGAGCGCCGACGCCAGCCGGTCCAGATAGGCGTCGATGTCCCCGATCGCCGACTCGGCGGCGTACACACTGAGCGTGATGGTGCTGCCGACACCGGTGACGCAGTGGGTGATCCCCACCATCGGCGACAGGCCAGGGAACGCCGCGGCCAGCCGTACCGGCCGGCCACCGAGGGTGAAATCCGCTGCCCCGCAGTTGACGCTGGACACCACGGTGTTGCCGGTGACCGTCGCCGACCGTATCGACGGATCGAACTTGCCTATCCCCCAACGTAACAGCGGTGCCGGGGTGGCGTCGAACGCACGCTCGGAGGCGCGCATCGCCGGATGGGCCGCGCGTTGCCTGCGGGCGGTCAGATCGGCGGTGATCGCCTCGATGCGCTGCTCGACGGGTAGCTGCGGGTGCAGCCCCACACCCACGGTGCCGAAATGGTTGTACGCCTGGCGCGGACCCGGCTTGGCCATGGTGACCTCGGCACCGAGCGCACCCACGGGCACACCCAACGCGCCGAGCTGACCGGCCAGCGCCCCGGAGATCGCCGACAGCGCGGCAACCGTCACGGTCGCGCCGGTGAGCTGATCACGGTCCCGCACCAGGGTGCGCATGAGTTGTGGGCCGACCGGATTGTCATTGGTAGGCAACGGAGTACACGGCGCGGCCGGGGGCGGGACCACACCGGCTTCGGTGTCGGCCACCAGCTGCCGGTAGGCGCGGGTGGCCTGCACGCTGCGCCACAGCAGCAGGGCGGGACTGGCGTGCACGGGTGTCACCGGCGCGACCACCGTGGACCCACCGAACATCACCGAGGCCGGCCCGCAGGTCCGTCCGCCGCCACCGAGGGTGTGGGTGATCTGCAGGATCGCGACGGTACCCTCGCCCTCGACGCCGGGAACGTCCCGCACACCGGCGAAAAGGTGCAACCGCCAGGGCATCACGGTCGGATCGAGCTGATTGCCGACAAGGGCGCTCACCGCTGCCAGGCATCCCGTCCACGAAGTGTCGGCCAGTTCGTGCACGGTGAAGTGTGCCGCGCCGACCTCGTGGTGCACCCAGGCCGGGTACAGCCACCGCGAACTGTCATCCACGCGTTGCGAAAGGTCTGGGCTGGTAAGGGCATTGGCGATCAGCTGACCGATCGCGGCGTCCAGATCCGCCGGGACACCGTCGAACGCGTACAGCAGGAAAGTGTCGTTGGGCATCCTGGCCGACATCCAGAACATCTGGGCGTCGACCGCGGTCAGCCGGTTAGCGGACACTTCCGATGAAATCCAGGATGCGCTCCGCCGTGGCAGCGGGCTGGTCGAGCTGCAGGAAATGCCCGCCGCCGTCTATGACGTGGGCCGCGCTGCCGGCGGGCAGCACGGGCCGTACCCACTCGGTGTAATCCGATGACGCACAACCGTCGTCGCTGCCGTGCAGGTAGAGCGTCGGTAGCAGGGGTGCGGACAGCCAGTGCCGGTGCAGCTCGGCGTAGCGGGCCGGTGGACGACTGTTGCGCACCGTCGCCCGGTAGTAGCCCAGCGCCGCTCGCCAGTGCTCCGGGGACCCGATCGCGTCGAGCACCAGGCGCACATCCTCGGCACCGTCATACCCCGGAGACCAGTCCCGCCACAGCCTGGGGACCACCCGCTCCGCCGAACGCTCCGGCAGCCAAGGCAATTGGAAGAACAGGATGTACCAGCTGCGCCGCAACTGACGCGGCAGCTGGGCGGCGAGGCGGGCGACATCGGAACGCTGACGGAAGGCCGCCGACGGTGGCACCGACATGATGGTGGCCTTGGCGAACGGGCTGTCCGGCATGGCCGCCAGACCGGTGGCGGCGATGGCGCCCCAGTCGTGGCCGATGACGACATCGCGTCCGGTGGGACCGGCCGCGTCGAGCACCCGCAGCGCATCGTCCATCAGGGCACCGACGTGATAGCTGCCCTCAGCCGACAGCGAGGACGGCGAATACCCACGCATGAACGGGGCCACCACCCGCCAGCCGGCCGCCGCGAGCTGCGGGGCCACCTTGCGCCAGCCGTGCGCGGTGTCGGGAAAACCGTGCAGGCACACCGCAACCGGGGCATCGGTGTTCTCCCAGTCACCCCAGGTCAGTGCGCGCAGCGTGACGTCATCGCCGGTAATCTCGATCTGGCCGGACAATTGTGATCGCCTAGACCGGGTCGAAACCGGAGATCAGCCAGCGGTCACCGGTCTTCTCCAGGGTGACCCGCACGCTGGACGCGGTATCGGTCGGAGCGTCGGCGCCGACCACCACGGTCTGGTTGACGAACACCAGCACCACCGCGCGATTCGGCTCGGCTTCCACCGCGGCGGCCGCCGGAACCGTTGCCACCGCGGAGATCTGCTTCTCCTTGGCGCCCGGGATGACGACGTCGGTTGTGAGATCGGTATAGGCCTGCTGGAAGTCTCCGGTCAGCAGTGACCGGGCATCGGTGAGTTGCTGTTCCACGGTGTCGGGCTTGTAGGACAGCAGCGCGATCGTGCTGTCCTTGGCCACCTGCACGGATTCGACGGCGGCGCTGTCGCCGTCGCGCACCGAATTGTCTTGATATTTGAGGAATCCGGCGCCGAGCGCCAATATCAGCGCCAGGCCGGGCAGGATCCCGTAGGCCAGCACCCGCGGCCACTGGATGGATCGTTTCGCCGGTGCGGCGACCTCGTCGGCGGGTTCGGTTTCCTCGGCCGGCTCGATCGAGTCGGCGGCGTCAGCAACCTCGGTGGGCTGATCCAGTTCGACGGCAGTCGACTCGGCGTCGGTCACCTCGGCTTCGGATTTCTTCTCGGTCACGGCACAAACTCCACGTTGGACACCTTCACCTGGTCATCGCCGACATCCTGCACGGTGACGCGCATCCGCCACAGCCGCGGCTGCTGCTCGGCCGCACCGGCATTGGACGTCTGCACGGTCACCGCGACGAGCACCCGGGCCTCGGCATCGGATTCTGTTTCCAGGCCCGCCTCGGTCACCATGCCGACCGACTTCGACTGCGCTTGCTTGACGACCTCGATGAACGGCCCTGCACGCTGCTGGAAATCGTCGTAGAAGGTGCCGGTCGCCGAGTCCACGATGCGCTGCACATCGGCCTCGGCATGCTCCCAGTCGATCGTGGTGAGGTTCATGGCACCCTGCCGACCGACCTGAAGGAACAGCTGACGCTGCGCCTCGAGCTTCTGCGATTCGTAAGCGCGGAAACCGAGCCAGCCGACCAGACCGGCCAGGGCGAGCACCACCACGAGTCCGACGATCGTCGCCAGCTTCAGATGCGAGACGCCGGGCTTGGCAGGTTCGGCGACGACAGCCTCATCGGACTCCTCGGGCGCAACGTCTTCGGGCGTCTCGAGGTTCTCGTCGGCGGCTGTCACGTCAGCTTCGGAAGCGGACTCGCTCACTTCCCCGGAGGGGGTAGCAGCATCGTCTGCCATGTTTGCTCCTCGTTCGCGGTGCGGGCCAGGTTCGATTGGGTGTACACCTGCCCGTCCGGTCCAACGTACGTGCCGCTGGCCGGGTCGTATTCAGCGGCTGCGACCGGCGGCGGCGCGGCAACGGGTGCCGGCGGCGTTTCCGCAGGTGGTGTCCCGGGCCGGATCTGCGGAATGGCCTGCCCCGACATGGTGGCGTTCGGGTCGCCCTTCCAGTTGAAACCGTCGTTGAGGGGGACGTAGTTCTCGTCGCTCTCGCACATCGCGACGCTGGGCGCGCGCTTGCCCGGCACCGTCAGACACGGCAGGTTGCGCGCACCGCGCACGTTGAACGCGGAGTCCTGCGGGACGCGGCAGTACAGGTCGCCGGCCGGCCGGTCCGGGTAGTCCTCCAGGCTGGCGACCCGCTGCTGCTGTGGCGGTAGGAAGCCGGTCGTACAGGCGGGCGGCAGGTTGAGGTTCAGATTGAAGTTGAGGTACGCGCCCTTGTAGTCCTGCTTGGTGTGCCGGTTGGCGGTACCGGTGGCCTGGGTGGTGGCGGTGCCCTGCGGCAGCAGGACCAGCAGCTGCTCGAGCGCGGGCTGATAGGTGATCGCCACCTGGTTCACGTTGACCAGGTTGGCGAGCACGATCGGCAGCGTCGGTTGCAGCCGGTCCAGCAGTGCCCGCACCTCCTCGGCGGCGCCGGGGCCACGTTCGAGCAGGCCGCGCACCGCGTCGTCGTGCTCGCGCAGTTCGCCGGTGATGGTGGCCAGGTTCGACGCCCACGCGCGGATGGCTCCGGACGTGTCGGTCTGGGTGTCGAGCACCGGCTTGGACTCGTCGATCAACGTGGTCAGCGGGTCCAGATTGGCCCGCGCATCGATGAGCAGCTGGGTGGATCCCTTCACCAGCCGCGACAGATCCGGCCCGAGTCCGCCGACCGCGAGGTAGGCCTCGTCGACGGCGGTGCGCAGGTTGTCCCCCGGAATGGCTTGCAGCCCACGGTTGGTCGCGTCCAGCAGAGTGTTGACGTCCATCGGCACCGTGGTGCGGTCGAGCGGGATGACATCGCCGTCGCGGAGTGCGGGTCCCTCGCCGCTGCGTGGCATCAGTTCCACGAACAGCTCACCGACGGCGGTCTGGCTGTGCACCGCGGCTTCCAGGTCGGCCGGGATCGACACGTCATCGGTCAGCGAGAGTTTCGCTTCGACGGTGCCCCGATCGGTGAGTCCGACCTCCTCCACCCGGCCCACCTGGGATCCGCGGTAGGTGACATTGCTGCGCGGGTACAGGCCCCCGGTCTCGGGCAACTCCAGGGTGACCCGGTAATGCCCGGCGCCGAACAGCAGGTTCGGCAGCCGCATGTACCCGAAGGCCATGATGCCGATCGCGATCACCGAGATGGCGATGAAGACCGCCATCTGGATGAGGATTCGTCTGGTCAGGATCATGTCATCGCCCCTGATCCCACCGGTACGGCGCGAGTAGCGGATTCACCCCGGTGTACGGGCTGGGCAGCTGGCCGATGGTGCGGCCCCACTGCATCTCCAGCTCGGTGAGGTCACCCTCCCAGCGGGTGCCGGTGAACAGACCCTGGTCGACGCGGCTCAGGGTCAGGTCGACCACCAGCGTCAGGTTGGCGTAGTCACCGCGCATCCAGTTGGTGATGGTTTCCTTCGGGAAGGGGTAGGTCGTCAGGAAGCTCAGCCCGCGGGTCAGCGCCGGGCCGGCGTTGGCCAGCTGTTCCAGGGTGGGGCCGAGCGCTTTGAGCTCGGCGACAAGCGCTTCCCTGGTCTGGCTCGTCGCGTCGGCGGCCAGCGCACTGAACTTGCCGAGCTGGGCGAGCGCCTCGGCCAGGATCTCGCGCTGATCGGCGAGCACCTCGAGAGCATCCGGGATCGTCTTCAATGCCTTGTCCACCACCGGCTTCTGCTCGGCGACCTGACCGACCAGAGAGTTCAGGCTCTCGGCCGCGGCGATGATGTCGTCCTTCTGATCGTTGTTGTAGGTGATGAAAAGGTCGAGCTGTTCGATCAAGCTGCGCAGGTCGGCCTCACGGCCGGTGAACGCGGTGCTGAGCGCGGTGGTGATGTCTTGGACCTGGCCGACGCCACCGCCGTTGAGCAGCAACGAGATCGCGGCAAGGGTCTGCTCGGTGGTCGGGAAGCTACCGCTGGACTCCAGCGGGATCAGGGCTCCCGCCTTCAGCCTGCCTTCGGGTGCGGTGGCGGTGGGCGGCGCCAGTTCGATGTGCTGCGATCCGAGCAGGCTGGTCTGGCCAAGGGTCGCGGTTGCGTTGGCGGGCAGCACGACGTTCTCGTTGAGGCTCATGGTGACCAGCGCGTTCCAACCCTGCCGCTCGATCTTCGTCACGTTGCCGACGGTCACATCGTCGACGCGCACCCGCGAGTTCGGCGACAGGTGATCGACATCGGGCATCTGCGCCTGGATGGTGTAGGCCCCCGGCCCGACGCCCTCGACACCGGGCAGGGCCACCGAGTTAAGGCCCTTCCACTGGCATCCGGTGGCGGCAGCAGCGACGACGAGTACCGCGCCGGCGACCCGAACAGCTGTCCTCATGATCCGGGTCCCGTCGGCACCATCAGCCCGGGCAGGCCGTCGGCCGGATTGGTCGCCATCGCCTCGGCGGCCAGCGGCGGGCCACCCGGAACCGGTGCGCCCCCGACCGGCGGCGGCGCAGCGGGTGCCGGGCCCGGCGGCGGGACGTAGTCCGGGCGCATCCAATCCTCGCTGTAGGTGATCTCATTCGGGCGAGCCTGGGTACCGACCGCGAGGTTCTGGCCGATCGGCAGGAAGTTGTACTGGCGGTTCTTGATGATCGGCGCCAGGTACTGCACGCAGAGCTTCGAGGACTGCTCGGCGCCCAGTCGCGAGGCCGCCTGTACCGCACCGCACAGGAAGCTGATCGGATTGGCGAAGTTGTTGATCACCGGCACGCTCGACACCGCGCCCTGCGCCGGCTGATAGATGTTGATGTAGTTCTGGAATGCGGTCGGCGCCACGTGCAGGAACTGCTTGACGTCGCCGAGGCTGTCGTTGAGGGCCTGGGTGACCCCGGCCAGCCGATCCGATGTGGTGCCCAGACTTTCGCGGTTCTCGGCGACGAAGTTCTGCACCAGGCCGACGGTGTCGGCCAAGTCCTGCACCGCGGCGCCCACCTCGTCGGGATTGTCGGCCAGCGTGCCCGTCACCGAGGCCAGGTTCTGGTTGAGCTGGCGCATCACGTCGGTGCTGTCCCGCAACGCCGACACCAGGATCGACAGGTTCTTCACCGTGGCGAACACATCGGTGCTGTGATCACCGACGGCCGAAATCGCCTGGGACAGCTTGACCAGCGTGGCGCGGATGTCCGCCCCCTGGCCGCGCAGGTTGTCCGCGGTGGTGTTGATGAACGCGCCCAGCTCGCTCACCCCGCCGGGCTCGGTGGGCTGCAGGGTCTCGGTGATGCGGTGCAGCTGTTCACGGACATCGTCGTACTCGACGGGCACCACGGTGCGGCTCTGCTCGATGACGGCGTCATTCTCCAGCACCGGGCCCTCGGAGTAGGCCGGGGTCAGCTGGATTGCCCTGGAGGTCACCAGCATCGGCGACAGGATCGCCGCGTTGACGTCGGCGGGCACCTTGTGGCGGGCGTCGTACCAGAACGAGATCTTCACCCGTTCGGGCTCCGGCTCGATCTTGTCGATCTGGCCGACCGGCACGCCGAGAATCACGACGTCGTCGCCCACGAAGATGCCGTTGCTGCTGTCGAAGTACGCGACCACGTTGACACGGTTGATGGTGTCACTGACCTTGATCATCACGAACACGCCGGCGGCCAGCAGAGCGACCAGCGCCACCGCCAGGAACGTCCGCGTGCGCGGCTTGGAAGGCGTTGCCATCAGCCAACTCCCGGTTCTGCGCCGGATCCGGCACCGTGCGGCGCGGGCTCACCGGGGGCGGGCACGTACACCGGGCCCGGAGGCGTCGGGGTCGACGCGATCCCCGGCGGGGCCACCGCGGGCGGTCCCGGCGGCGGTCCGCCCGGCGGCGGGGCCGGGATCGGCTCGCGGTACGGGTAGCAACCGGTCGGGCCGGGCAGCGGGATCCCGGGCGGGCCGCAGCCCAGATCGCCGGGATTGCCGGTGATGGCGTCGGGCAGCGTCAGTCGCGGATCGCCGCCCTGCCCGGTACGCGGGAACGGCACCGGCATGGCCGGGGTGCCGGCCTGACCGACCTGCGCATCGGTGCGCTCCGAGGGCAGCAGCACGTTGGGGTCCAGACCCAGATCGGAGAACGCGGCATCGACGAACGGCTGCACGAACTGTCCCGGGAGCAGGTTGGCGACATAGGACTTGAAGAACGGTCCGCCCGACACCGACTCCCCCAGTGACATGGCGTAGTCGCCGATGAGCTTCAGCGACTTCTGCAGCCGTTCCTTGCGGTTGTCCAGGATGGTCAGCACACCGTTGAGCTTGTCGATCGCCGGCTTCAGGGTCTCGTCGTTCTCGGCGATGAAGCCCTGCAACTGGCGGCTCAGCGCGGAGATGTTGCCCGAGATCGCGTCCAGGGCAGCGCTTTGCGCCTGCAGCTCGGCCAGTAGCGCATTGCTGTTGCGGACCAGCCCGACAATCTGGTCGCTGCGCTCGGCGAGCACCGTGGTGGCCTTGTTGGCGTTGCCCAGCAGTCCCCGCAATTCGGCGTCACGCTCGTTGAGGGTCTCGGAGAACCGGGACACCCCTTCGATGGCGACCCTCAGCTCCGGTGGGGTGTCGGCGAAGGTTTCCGAGAGCACCCGCAGTGAGTCCGACAGCTGGTTGGTGTTCAGGCCGCTGATGGTCGCGGACAGGTCACCGAGCGCGTCGGGCAGTTGGTAGGCCGGCGTCGTGCGATCCAGCGGGATGGTGCCATCCTGCCAGCCGTCACCGCGCGGGGTGACCTCCAGGTATTTGGTGCCCAGCAGGCTCTTGGTCTTGACCGCGGCCTCACTGCGATCCCCGATCCGCACGTCGCCGTCGATCTTGAACTTGACCAGCACCTGCCGGCCGTCCAGCTCCACACCGGAGACGCTGCCGACCCGCATACCGGAGACCTGCACGGTCGCGCCGTCGCGGATGCCGCTGGCTTCCGCGAAATAGGCGGAGTAGTCCTTGCCCTGGCTCAGGAACGGCAGCTTGTCATAGTTCAGCGCGCCCAGCACGATCGCCGCGATGATCGCGAGACCGACTGCGCCGACGATGAACTGGTTACGTTCTGCGAAAGACTTCATCGCGGGGTGCACCTCCCGCTGTTCTGCCCGGCCGCCTTCACGTACACGGGCTGACCGCCCTTGCCGTTGAGTTTGAGGACGATGTCGCACAGGTAGAAGCTGAAGAAGTCACCGTAGATGCCTTGTCGCGCCAATGCCTGATACGCATCGGGCAGGGTGTTGATCAGGTTGTCGAAGTACTCGTGATCGGCGA
This sequence comes from Mycobacterium sp. P4_H6, assembly GCF_056400845.1. Lineage (NCBI taxonomy): Bacteria > Bacillati > Actinomycetota > Actinomycetes > Mycobacteriales > Mycobacteriaceae > Mycobacterium > Mycobacterium sp. P4_H6. The sequence goes on from NZ_JBFUKN010000059.1 coordinate 18,856, forward strand.
CCACGATGCCGGCAGCGCGGTCGGTTTCCTGGACGGTCTTCGCCAGCGGCGGCCGGGCCTGTTGCAGCAGATCGGCGATACTGCCCGCCGCTTCGCTGACATAGGCGACGCCGTTGGCGATATCGGTGCGGCGTGCGGCCAACCCGTCGATCAATTCCGAGAGTCCGTCAACGGCTTTGGCGAACTGCTCGTTCTGGTCGCCGAGCGAACCCAGCACGGTGTTCAGGTTGACGAGGACCTCACCGATGAGCTGGTCGCGGTCGGCCAGGGTGTTGGTCAGTGCCGCGGTCTGGGTGAGGAAGGACCCGATGGTGGCGCCCTGGCCCTGCAGCGCGCTGATCAGCTGGCCCGACAGCGCGTTGATCTGATCGGGCTCCAGGGCCTTGAACAGGGGGCGGAAACCACCGATCAGCGCGTCGAGGTCCAGCGGAGGTGCGGTGCGGGACAACGGGATCGTGGACCCGGGCTGCAGGCGCGAGGTGTCGCCGGTGCCTTCCTGCAGGCCGAGGTAGCGGCCGCCGATCAGATCGTCGTAGCGGATCACCGCGCGGGTGCCTTCGGTGAGCACCACGGATTGATCGGCGGTGAAGTTGACCAGGACGGTGCCGTCGTCGCGGATCTTCATATCGCCGACCTTGCCGACCTCGACACCGGCGATGCGGACGAAGTCGCCGGGCTCCATGCCGCCGACGTTGGTGAATTCGGCGCGGTAGCCCTGTTCCGTCTCACCGAACCGCAGCTGGGAAAAGATCGCGAACAGCCCGAAGACACCCAGCAGACACACTGCCAGGAAGATGGTGAGCCGCCAGATGGCGCCCCCCAGATTGTCTTTCATGACTGTTGGCTTCTCCTTCTCGGTATCGGATCTCGGACGTTACGGGCCGGGTGCGGCGGGCACCGGCAACGGCTGCGGCGGCAACGGTGTCGGCTGCACGCCGGGCGCGGTGACCACGAAGGGTTCCGAGCCGGGTGTCGCACCCGGGTCACGCGGCGCTCCGGGCGGCGGCGCCGGCGGCAGGCCGGGCCACAACGGGGTGCCGTCGGGCGCATACAGCTGGGCACCGTAGGCGGGGGCGCCCGGGTACGGGATGGGGCCGATTGCCGGGCCACCGAAGGTGTTCCGGATGCTCGGCGGCTCCGGGACGGCCCGGGTGACGGGCAGCCAGTTGCCGTAGGCCGGGAAGGCGATGCCCGGGTTGGGCCGCCAGTCGACACCGGTGCCGAACCCGGTGTTGGTGATCAGCTGGCGCACCGGCCAGTTGTCGTCGACGCTCGGAAGCGAACCGCAGCCCGGCTTTCCGCCCGGCCCGCCCTTGGCGCCGACGATCGGCAGGTTCTGCGGGTAGCGGTACGGGTCATCGCCGAGCATCAGGCTGGTGTCCAGGATGAACGACTTGCCGTTACCGCCGGTGGCGTCGTAGCCGCCGTGGTCCAGCAGGTACTTGGCCCCGGTGAGCAGGCAGGTGTAGGACGGGCTGTATTTGAGCAGCAGGTCGGTGGTGGGCTGCAGGGTGTTGACGGCCTTGATCAGGTTGGCGTTGTTGGGCGCCAGCAGCTCGATTCCCTTGTTCGACAGGCCGGTTGTGGCCAGCAGCAGCGCGTCGAGTTGCCGGGAATTCTCGGTCACGGTGGTCGCGGTGGTGCTGGCGGCATCCAGGGTGGCCAGGATGCCCTGGGCGGCGTCGCTGTAGGCGTCGCTGAAGCCCTTCAGTGCCTGCCAGTCCGCGCGGATGGTGTCGGCGCGCGGGTTCAGCGCCAGCAGAACCTGATTGGCGTCGGTGGTGGCCTGCCCGATGACCTCACCGCGGCCGCGGACGCCCTCGGCGAGTGCGGACAGCGTGGCGTTCAGCTTCGCGGTGTCGACCTGTTCGAGCACACCCACGAGGTTCTCGAAGACGGTGTTGACCTCGGTGGTGACATTGAGCGATTCGAGCACCTGGCCGGATTTCAGCCGCTCGGCGCTCGGGCTGTCCGGGTAGACGAGGTCGACGAACTTGGCGCCGAAGATCGTGGTGGCACGGATCCGGGCTTCGACATTGGCCGGGATGAAACGGATCTGGTCGGGGTCGATGTCGAGGCGCAGTTTGACCGGGGAGGCGGCCTCGGAGTCGCCGCCGCTGATCGCGACGACCCGGCCGACCTGGACGCCGCGCATCTTCACCTTGGCGTTGGTCTCCATCACCAGACCGGACCGGTCCGCGGTGAGGGTGACCGGGACGGTGCTGCGCAGCGAACCGGTGAACAGTGAGTACGACAGCCAGATGGCGGCGATGACGAACACCACCAGCAGCAGGGTCCACCACCCTGGTGCGATACCGCCCCGTTTCGATGTGTCCATGTCAGCCGGCCAGATTGAAGTTGCCCGATTGCCCGTACACGGCAAGGGAAATCATCACCACGACGAACGCCGAGATGACCAATGAGGTGCGCACCGCGCGACCGACGGCCTCGCCGACGCCTGCCGGTCCACCGCTGGCGGTGAAGCCGTAGTAGGTGTGCACGAGCATGATGACGATCGCCATCGCGATCGACTGGACGAACGACCAGATGAGATCGATCGGGTTGAGGAACGTGTCGAAGTAGTGGTCATAGACGCCGCTGGACTGCCCGTAGATCACGGTGGTGCCGATCTTGGCCGCGTAGAACGACATCAGCACGCCCACGCAGTACAGCGGGATGACCACGATGACGCCGGCGACGACGCGACTCGAGGCCAGATAGGCGATGCTGCGGATGCCGATGACCTCGAGAGCGTCGATCTCCTCGTTGATGCGCATGGCGCCGAGTTGGGCGGTGGCGCCGGCACCGATGGTCGCCGACAGCGCGATCGCGGTGGTGGCGGGCGCGATGAGCCGCACGTTGAAGAAGGCCGACGCGAAACCGGTGAGGGCTTCGACGCCGATCTCGGAGAACTGGTTGTACCCCTGCACCGCGACCAGCGCACCGGTACTGACGGTCAGGAAGCCGACGATGGCGACGGTGCCGCCGATGATGGCCAAAGCACCGGTGCCGAGGCCCATCTGGGCGATCAGCCGGACCAGTTCCTTGGGATACCGGACGAATACGTCGCCGATGGACAGCAGGGTGCGCCCGAAGAACTGGGTCTGCACGCCGACCTGGTTCCAGCTGTCGGCAACGCTGCCGACGCCCCGCCGCAGGCGGTGACCCATCACGCTCGTCACATCGTCGCCCTCACGCCGACGGCGGTCGCGACCACGTTGATGGCGAACAGCGCCATGAAGGTGAAGACGACGGTCTCGTTCACCGCGTTACCGACACCGGCCGGTCCGCCACCGACCGAAATGCCCTTGTAGCAGGCGATCAGTCCGGCGGTCAGACCGAAAAGAGCGGCCTTGACCAGCGCGATCATTACATCGGAGGGCCCGGTGATGAGCGTCAGGCCCGCGACGAACGCACCCGGCGAGACGTGCTGGACGTAGACACAGAACAGGTAGGCGCCGGTGAGCCCGACCAGCACCACGGTGGCCGACAGCGCCAGCGATACCGTGGTCGCGGCCAGCACCCGCGGAATGACCAATGCCTGAATCGGATTCACGCCCATCACCCGCAGGGCGTCGAGTTCCTCGCGGATCGTCCTGGCGCCCAGGTCGGCACACATCGCGGTCGCGCCCGCACCGGCGATCACCAAAACGGTGACGATCGGCCCGATCTGGGTGACGGTACCCAGTGCGGCACCGGTGCCGGAGAAGTCCGCGGCACCGAACTCGGTCAGCAGGATGTTGAAGGTGAACGTGAGCAGCACCGTGTACGGGATGGTGAGCATCAGCGTCGGCAGCAAGGAAACCCGGGCCACGAACCAGGACTGGAGGATGTACTCGCGCCAGGCGAAGGGGGGCCGGAACATCAGCAGGAAGACGTCCAGCGTCATCGAGAAGAAGCCGCCGAAGGCGCGCACGGGCCGGGAAACGACACTCGGGATGGAGTCTTGCACAGCCATCAGCGAACCGATCTCGCCCTGTGCGACATCCGCTTACCCATGAAGTCCCTTCGACGGTGCCGGCTCATCCGAACACGATATGACCACAGGCGCCGCCATGGATGCGGAAGAACGTACATAACGATTCTCACAGCGACAACACCGACCACCTGGTTGGGTGACTCAAGTTACCGTCCAGTAGTCTGCGTCACACTTTGCCGACAACCCCCAGCGCACGCAGCGTGAATCCCTCGACACGGGCCCGGGACAGCGGAATTTGTGCCGGATCGAAGATCCTTGCCGAGGTCAGCTCCCGGCTCACCAGCGCCGCGATCGCGATGGCATCCGATTCGGGCTCCGCCAGCGGGAACGCTCCCTCGGCATGACCGCTGCGCAGAATGGTTGCCAGCGAGCCCTCACGGCGGGCCCGCGACAGTTCGCGCGCCTCCCGGTAGCCCTTGGCCGAACGCATCTCGTCGCAGTCCAGCACGGCGAGATAGCGGTGCAGATCGGCGTCGCTGGCCAGCGTGAACATCTGGTCCAGCCAGGCGCGGAGCTGATCCACCGGATCCGGGGACGCGGTACCGGCGATCTCGTCGAGAAGCACCGCCAGCCGCTCGGTCACCTGTTCCAGCATCGCCAGGAAGAGCTCGTCCTTGGACTGAAAGTGCCGGTAGAAGGCTCGGCTGGAGACCTCGGCCCGCGCCAGGATCGCCGAGACGTGCACCGGACCCTCATGCGGTTCGGACAGACAGTCGAAGGTCGCCTCCATGATGCGGTCGCGCTCCACGGCGCTGGATCCCGCTGATGGCACTGACTGCACGGCTTCCAAGTCTAGTGACTTGTGCACCCCTGACCCCACACCAGTTGGGGTCGGCAGGTCAGTAACGTGAGCGCCAGGCCGGCGAGAGGATGTCCGTGAGCGTGGCAAACAGCGCACCCCAGACCGTATCGTTCCGCGGCGTCGACGACCTCACGTTGGTCGCCGACGAATGGAACCGGGACACCGTGACGGCGGACTCGGGCCCGACCGTGCTGATGCTGCACGGCGGCGGGCAGAACCGGCATTCCTGGAAGAACACCGGCCAGATCCTCGCCGACCGCGGGATGCACGTCGTCGCGCTGGACAGCCGCGGTCACGGTGACAGCGACCGCTCCCCGACCGCCAGCTATGACGTCGAGACGCTCAGCTCCGACATCCTGCAGGTGCTCTACCAGATCGGCAGGCCCGTGGCCCTGGTCGGCGCCAGCATGGGTGGGTTGACCGGCATCCAGGCCGCCCATGAGGCGGGCCCGGAACTGGTGACCAAGCTGGTCCTGGTCGATGTGGTGCCACGGTTCGAGAAGGACGGCAGCGCCCGCATCCGCGATTTCATGTTCAACCACATCCACGGCTTCGATTCGCTCGAGCAGGCTGCCGACGCCATCGCCGCGTACTTGCCGCACCGCCCGAAACCCCGCAGCACCGAAGGCCTGAAGAAGAACCTCCGGCTGCGCGACGGCCGCTGGTACTGGCATTGGGATCCGGCGTTTCTCACCAAGCCGGGAGATGACCCGTTCGCCCGGGCCGACAAGCTGGAGGCGGCCGCGACCAACCTGTCGGTGCCGATCCTGCTGATCCGCGGCAAGCTGTCCGACGTGGTGTCCGAGGAAGGCGTGCGCGACTTTCTACAGAAGGTCCCCGCGGCCGAATTCGTCGAACTGTCCGAGGCAGGCCACACCGCCGCCGGTGACGACAACGACGCCTTCACCGAGGTCGTCGTGAGGTTCATCGGCAAGTGAACGACGTGGCAGGCTTCAACTTCCTTGAGCAGCCGGCCCTCCCGGCACCCCAGGTCACCGAGCAGCAGGCCGCCGAGCTGCTGGCCGGCCGGTACGGCTTCCGCGGCGAGGTGAAATCCCTGGGCAGTCAGCAGGACTGCAACTTCCTGGTGTCCGAGGGCGACACCGCGGTGGCGGTGCTCAAGATCGCCAACCCGGCGTTCACCGAGACCGAACTGGCCGCCCAGGACGCCGCGGCCGAGCTGATCGCGCGCACCCACCCCGACCTGCGGGTCGCCACACCTCTGCGGACCGCCGACGGGCAACCACCGGGCACCGTGCGGCTGCTGCCCTATCTGGCCGGCGGAACCCTCAGTGAGCGTGGCTATCTGACCCCATCCATCGTCGCAGGTATGGGCGAACTCGCCGCCCGGGTGAGCCGCGCCCTCGACGGGTTCAGCCACCCCGGTCTGGACCGGATCCTGCAATGGGACCTGCGCTACGGCAACGACGTCGTCGAACAACTGATCGCGCACGTGCCGCGACAACGCGACGAGATCCTGGCCGCCGCCCGCGAGGCGTGGTCGTGGATCGCGACCCACGCCGACGACCTGCCACGCCAAGCGGTGCATCTGGACCTGACCGACGCGAACGTGGTGGCCGGGCCGTCGGGTCTGCCGGACGGCATCATCGATTTCGGCGATCTGTCGCACACCTGGGCGGTCTCCGAACTGGCCATCACGCTGTCCTCCGTGCTCGGCCACCCCGGCAGCGATCCGACGTCGATCCTGCCCGGTGTCAAGGCATTCCACGCCGTGCGCCCGCTGCGCCCAGCCGAGGCCGAGGTGCTGTGGCCGCTGCTGGTGCTGCGCACCGCGGTGCTCATTGTCAGCGGTGCCCAGCAGGGCGCACTCGACCCGGACAACGCCTACATCACCGAACAGTCCGATGACGAGTGGCTGATGTTCGACCAGGCCACCTCCGTACCGATGGAGGTGATGTCGGCGTTGATCGCCTCCGAACTCGGATTGGCACCGGCCACCCCCGAGGTGCCGATCGAGAACCGGTTGATCTCCGACCTGGAGCCGGAATCCGTTTTCACACTCGACCTTTCGGACACCTTGGACGACGAGGACGAGCTCGCGGCCGCGGCGCTGCGCGCCGGCGCCGGGCTGGTGCTCACCCGGTTCGGCCGACCACGACTGAACCGCGCTCCCCTGCTCTCCCAGCGCAGCCCCGACGTCGTCGAGACCGGTATCGGGGTGTGGCCGGCCGTCACCACCCGGGTGCTGGCCCCGTGGGACGGGGAGGTGGTGGAGCGTTCCGATGACCGGATCACGTTGCGGGGGCTGGACTTCGAGCTGACCCTCACCGGCGTCGAATCCAGCACCGCACCCGGCCACGTGCACGCCGGCGAACATCTCGGGGTGATCGGGCAGGGCCGCTGGGCCCGATTGGCCGTGCGCCCGGCCGGCGCCCCGGTGGCACCGGAGTTCACCGCGGCCGAGCTCGCGCCCGGATGGTTGGCGTTATCCCGCGATCCGCGAACGGTTCTGGGCCTCGACCCGCTCACCGACGATCTGCAGCGCGATCTGCTGGAGCGCCGCGATGACAGCTTCGCCAAGGTGCAGGAGCGCTACTACCGCAATCCCCCGCAGATCGAACGCGGACACCGGCACTATCTGATGTCGACGGCCGGTCGCGTTTACCTCGACATGGTCAACAACGTCACGGTGCTCGGGCATGCCCATCCCCGGGTCGCCGACGCGGCGTCGGCGCAGCTTCGCCGACTCAACACCAATTCACGGTTCAATTATTCGGCGGTGGTGGAGTTCAGCGAGCGGATCGCCGCGACACTGCCGGACCCGCTGGACACCGTCTTCCTGGTGAATTCCGGTTCGGAGGCAAGCGATCTCGCGATCCGACTGGCCACCGCGGTGACCGGGCGCCGCGATGTCATCGCCGTGCGCGAGGCCTATCACGGGTGGACCTACGCCACCGACGCGGTGTCCACGTCCACGGCGGACAATCCGAACGCGCTGGCCACCCGCCCGGACTGGGTGCACACCGTGGAGTCGCCGAACAGCTTCCGCGGCAAATACCGCGGCCACGAGGCGCATCGCTACGCCGGCGACGCCGTCGCGCAGATCGAGGCGATGACCGCGCAGGGGCGCCCGCCGGCGGCGTTCATCTGTGAACCGGTGTACGGCAATGCCGGAGGCATGGCGCTGCCGGACGGATACCTGCACCAGGTGTACGAGGCGGTACGTGCGGCCGGCGGGGTGGCGATCGCCGATGAGGTGCAGGTCGGTTACGGACGCCTGGGGCACTGGTTCTGGGGGTTCCCGCAGCAGCACGTGGTGCCCGACATCGTGTCGGTCGCCAAGGCCACCGGCAACGGCTATCCCCTGGGCGCGGTGATCACCACCCGCGCGATCGCCGATGCGTTCCGCTCGCAGGGGTATTTCTTCTCCTCCACCGGCGGCAGCCCGCTGTCCTGCGCCATCGGGCTGACGGTGCTCGACGTGCTGCACGACGAGGGTCTGCAGGACAACGCGCTACGGGTCGGTGAGCACCTGAAGTCCCGGCTGCTGGCATTGCGCGACAAGCACCCGATCGTGGGCACCGTGCACGGGATGGGGCTCTACCTGGGGGTGGAGATGATCCGCGATGCCACGACGCTGGAGCCCGCCGCCGCGGAGACGATGGCGATCTGCGAGCGCATGCTGGAGCTCGGCGTGATCATCCAGCCCACCGGAGATCACCAGAACATCCTGAAGACCAAGCCCCCGTTGTGCATTGACATCGCGGGCGCGGACTTCTACGCCGATACCCTGGACCGGGTGCTCACTGAGGGCTGGTAGACCCGTTCGCCTGATCCAGGCGCTGGTGCAGCCGGGCCCGGATGTCGTCGGGGGTGTACGCCTTTCGGATGCGCTGATCCCGTGCGACCAGCGCACCGCCGGCCACGACCCCGGCGACACCAGCGAGCCCGATCCACTTCCAGATGCCCTTCATAGGCGAGATTCTGCCTAAGCTGCGGTCGTGAACGCGAATACGGTGTCCCTGTCACGGGCGCTCGAGGAGACCCGGACGGGCGATATCTGGCTGTTTCGCGGCGGCTCGGGCCCTGACCGGGCGATTCAGGCCCTGACGAATGCGCCGGTCAACCACGTCGGCATGACGGTCGCGATCGACGACCTGCCGCCGCTGATCTGGCATGCCGAACTCGGCCAGAAGTTGCTCGACCTGTGGACCGGCACCCATCACCGCGGCGTCCAGCTCAACGACGCCCGCGAGGTGGTGGAGCGCTGGGTGCACGAATACGGCCAAAAGGCCTGGCTTCGTCAGCTCACCCCGCCCGCCTCTCGCGAGCAGGAAGACCAGATGCTCAAGGTGGTGGCACGGATGAACGGCACCGCCTTCCCGTCGACGGCCCGGCTGACCGGGCGCTGGCTGCGCGGACGGCTGCCCATCGTCAGCGATTTCACCCGCGGGCTGCCGATCATCCACCGCAAGGTCCGCGAATCCGCGGAGCGGGACAAGCGGCGCCGGCGGTCCGAAGGCCTGGAGACCGCGTACTGCGCCGAGACGGTGGCCATCACCTACGAGGAGATGGCGCTGCTGAGCACCGAGAAACGAGAGAACTATTTCGACCCGGGCAAGTTCTGGAGCGGCGACAGCCTCTCGTTGGCGCCGGGGTACTCGTTGACCGATGAGATCGCGGTCATCGTCGATTCGGCACCGCCCGCTGCGGGCTGACCCTGGACCGACAAGGTCGAGTAACGCACTACTCGATCCCGGCCGCGCCGGTGCGCGCACCGTGGAACCATGCCGTTCCGAACCCCATTGCACTACGTCGATCCGCACAAGGAGCGGGGTCTGATGTACCGGGCCAATGTCTGGTTCGGGCGGAGCCGGCTGGGGCGTACCTACGGGCTGCGGCTCGGATCCGCGATCGATCCCTTGCTGTTTCGCGCCACCGGTGGTCGCTACCCGGGGAAGATCGGGTGGATCGCCACCGCCCCGCTGGTGACGACCGGCGCGAAGTCAGGGCAACCACGACAGGTGCAGCTCACCTATTTCCACGACGGATCCGACCCCATCGTGATCGCCTCCAATGGAGGCGGAGTCACGCACCCGGCGTGGGCCTACAACCTGCGGGCTCAGCCCGAGTGCGAATTCGGCGACAAGGAATTCTGCGCCATCGAGGTCACCGATCCGGATGAGTACGCCCGCCTGTATGCCCTGGCCGAGAAGGTGTTTGCCGGCTACACCGAGTACCTCGTCAAGACGGCGGCCATCGGCCGCCGGATACCGATGTTCCGGCTGACCCGCGGTCAGTGATCGACGCCGCCCTCAGCGCGTGACCACCACGCATGGATGCGGCGCGCGAAGGCGATCTCCGCCGACTCACTGCCCGCAGCGAGGCCGTAATGGCTTTCCAGACGCCGGACAAGACGCGCGCTCAGCTCGTCGGGACCGGCGCCGCTCTCCAGCCACTCCCGGATGGGTTCGACGAGGTCGTCGCACTCCTCATCGTCTCGCGGACGGTCGTCCCATTGATACACACCGAGCACGTCCCACTCCTGCAACAGGTCGGCGAGCGCGAGGTTTCGCTCGTCGAATCCATCGCGCCGCCTCACCGCCTGGACCCTACGGCCCGCCCGAGTGTGGGCGCCATGCATATTGAGAGCCTCGGCGGCCGGTGGACCCGGAGGGACACGAGTTCTGCTTGGTCCAGTGTCGCCAAACCGTCTGAACACTTGCTGCCCCAGCAATATCGCCGCCCAGAGCGATGTGACCTTCCGGAAACCAGTACTGCCTGCAGTACTACGTCTCGGGTGGTACTGCCGGCAGTATCACGTCAGCGAAAGTCATATCGCCCCGAAATCTGGCGATTCAACGGGCCGCGCTCGCGATCTGCTGGGCGACCTCGTCGGGCGTGCGGTGCGTGGTGTCGACCACCTCGGCCTCATCGTGCAGCCAGGTGCGAGCCGCTTCCGCATAGGGCTGCAGGTGGTCCATCCGGAACGGTGATGGACCCATCACGGTGTCGCCTTCGATACGCGCGCGCAGGGTGTCAGGGTCAGCGTGAAGCACGAAGTGCCGCAGCGGGATCCCGTACTCCGCGAGGCCGGTGCTGATCTCAATCCAGTACGCCTCGATGAGGACAGTCATCGGTATCACCAGCGTTCCGCCGGTGTACTCGAGGACGCGGCGGGCTGTCTCCACCACGAGCGGACGCCACGGTGGCCAATGCTGGAAGTTGTCCGTCTCGGGCAGGCCAGGCTCGAGGTTCATCAGCATTTCGCCGACCATCTCGGCGTCGAAAACACGTGAATTCGGCACCAGCGGCTGCACGAGCCGACTGGTCGTCGTCTTACCCACACCGTGCGTGCCGTTGAGCCACAAGATCACAGGTGCCAACGGTAGCTCCAGAATTCGGGCGCACCAGGAATGCAGCGCCCGAAGACGGGTATCCGTTCGTATGGCCGTCTCAGTGGCGCACCCAGGAGCGCAGGACTTCATCCCGCCGACCCGCGACCTCGGCACGCTGGCCGACGCGGCACGGGGATGCCGCGGATGCGAGTTGTACCGCGACGCCGACCAGACGGTGTTCGGTGCCGGCCCCTCGTCCGCGCGACTCGTCTTGGTGGGCGAGCAGCCAGGCGATCAGGAGGACCGCGCGGGCGAGCCGTTCGTCGGACCCGCCGGCCGCCTGCTGAACAAGGCACTGGTCGAAGCCGGCATCGACCGCGAACAGGTCTACGTGACCAACGCCGTCAAACACTTCAAGTTCACCCGCGCGGCCGGGAACAAGCGCCGGATCCACAAGACGCCCAGCCGCACGGAGGTCGTCGCCTGCCGTCCGTGGCTGTTCGCCGAACTCGGCGTCATCGATCCCGACGTCGTGGTACTCCTCGGAGCCACCGCCGCAAAAGCATTGATGGGTAACGACTTTCGACTGACCGCTCATCGCGGTGAGGTGTTGCACCCACCGGAAGACGAATTCGATGTCGTGGCCACCCCGCACCCATCATCAGTGTTGCGTGGGCCGGCCGACCGGCGTGACGCCGCGTTCGCCGATCTGGTGACCGATTTGCAGACCGCGGGCGGGCTGCTCGGGCGGCGCCGCTGATGACCGTGCGAATCGGCACGTCGGGATGGTCCTACGATCATTGGGACGGCGTGCTCTACCCGCCAGCGTTGCCGAAGTCCCGCAGGCTGGATGCCTACACGGCGGAGTTCGACACCGTGGAGCTGAATGCCAGCTTCTACCGCTGGCCCAAGCCCGCGACGTTCGCGCAGTGGCGCCAACGGTTACCCGACGGTTTCTCGATGTCGGTGAAGGCGTCACGAGGCCTGACCCACGCCCGACGGTTGAGCTCCCCCGAGCAGTGGATCGAGCGCATGACGGCCGGCTGGACCGAACTCGGTGATCGGCGGGCCGCCCTGCTGGTGCAGCTGCACCCGGCGCAGCAGCGCGACGACGAACGACTGGACCACTTCCTGAGCGCGATGCCGACAGAGATCCCCGTGGCCATGGAGCTGCGTCACCCGACCTGGGATGACCCGACCGTCTACGAACTGTTGAGCCGGTACGGCGCCGCCTACGTCGTGATGAGCGGGCCCGGCCTGCCGTGCGTCGTGACCGCCACCGCCGATCTGGTCTACCTGCGGCTGCACGGGCCCGGAGACGACGCGATGTACGCGGGGTCTTACGACACCTCGGAGCTGAGCCGGTGGGCCGGCCACCTCCGCGAGTGGGACGCCCAGGGCCGGGATGTGCTGGTGTACTTCAACAACGACCTCGGCGGGCACGCGGTGCGCAATGCGAGAGAGCTGAAGGCGATGGTCTTTTGACCGGTGGCTCGTCAGTCGAGGCAGAACTCGTTGCCCTCGACGTCCTGCATCACGATGCAGGACTCGTCGCCGTCACCGGCGGGCAGCAGGCGCACCCGCGTGGCACCGAGTTCGACCAGGCGCGCGCACTCGGCCTCCAGCGCGGCAAGACGATCCGCGCCTTCCAGGCCGGGTGCGACCCGGATGTCGAGATGCACCCGGTTCTTGACGGTCTTGCCCTCGGGGACACGCTGGAAGAACAGCCGCGGCCCGACCCCGTCCGGGTCGACGCAGGCGAACGCGGAATCCTGCCTATCGGCGGGCAGGGCCCGGTTGAACTCGTCCCAGTCCGCGAAACCCGGCGGCGGTGGTGGCACCACGTAACCGAGTGCCTCACACCAGAACCGAGCGACGCGCTCGGGTACCGCGCAATCGAAAGTGACCTGGAACTGTCGTGCCCCCGCCATGTCTTCACCATAGCGGCGTACGGTGCTGAGCATGCCGCTGCGCTACGTCGATCCCCAGAAGCCACGCGGTCGCGCGTACGAAAGAAGCGTGCGCTTCGGGCGTTCGCGAATAGGTCAGTTGGTCGCCCGCCATATCGCCCGCCGCACCGACCCGTACCTGTTCCGGCTGACCCGGGGCAGGATCAACATGGGCCCTATCATCAATGCGCCCCTTGTCACGACGGGCGCGAAGTCCGGGCAGCGGCGCCAGGTGCAGCTCACGTACTTCCACGATGGTCCGGACGTCGTCCTGCTGGCCTCGAACTACGGTGGGGCGAAGCATCCCCAGTGGTATCACAACCTGAAGGCGAATCCCGATTGCGAGTTCGGCATGGAGCGCTTTTCGGCGTCCGAGGTGACCGATCCCTACGAGTACACCCGGTTGTACGCACTCGCTGAGAAGGTGTACGCCGGCTATGACGACTACCGGGAAAAGACGGCTCCGGCCGGTCGGCAGATCCCCATCTTCCGGCTCGCCCCGCGCTAGTCTCCGCCGACGTCACGAGAGCTCCGTTTGTAACCTGTCCAGATGGACGGGGCATTGGATGACGGACCTTTCTTCCACGGCACCAAGGCCCAACTGCGCGTGGGTGATCACCTCACGGCCGGTTTCCGCTCCAACTACCGGCCCGAGATCGTGATGAACCACATCTACTTCACCGCGTTGCGCGACGGCGCAGGACTGGCCGCCGAACTCGCGGCCGGCGACGGCATCCCGCGCGTGTACGCCGTGGAACCGACCGGCGAGTTCGAGAACGATCCCAACGTCACCGACAAGAAATTCCCCGGCAATCCCACCCGGTCCTATCGCAGCAGGCATCCGCTCCGGATCGTCGCCGAGATCACCGATTGGACGCGACTCACCCCCGAAGCTCTCCAGATGTGGCGAGACCGACTGGCTGCAATCGAGGCCGATGGCCGGGGCGAGATCATCAACTAGTTCGGACTACGCGGCGGCGAGGAACCTGCCCGCGTCACCTTTCGCCGCGTGGGGGCGCCTCATCCCGCAATCGTTGTGCCTTCGCCTCAGCCCTGTTCGCGAGAAGGTAACGCACGTTGACGACCACGTCGATCACAGCCATCCCGACCAAACCGACCGCCGCGCCCACGGCAGCCCCCGTCAACGAGGTTTGAAGCGTCGGATTAGACCCGCCGCTACAGCCGTAAATTCCGCAGCTAAAGGGGCCCACACCGGCAGCAACAACGGCCGCAGGGAAGGCCGCGGCCATTGCGTACCAGACCGGTCGTCGTGCCATCATTGCCCCCTGATGAGCGAATTTCGTTGCATCCTTTGCGGCGCCGTCAATCCAAGACTGAACTCCACCACACCCGGTCGGCCGACTACAAGGTTCCGGTGGCACAGCCGAGCAGCAAAGGCGCGTACCAGCGCACCGATCCGGCGAGCCTCGGGCGGGGGCCTGACTCTCGATGACGGTGGCGGGGCCTGGCCCTTCATTCCATGGGTGTGGACGCCGTCGATCCCCGTCGTCGCTTTGTCGCCGAAGTTCAACACCAACGCAGCTCCGCCGTTCACCCTTACGTGCAGCGGACCCGTCAAGACGTCAAATGATTGCGACGTGGCCGGATGGTGATGCTCGTCCACTTTCGAATTGGGCTGGAGCACACGACGCGGACAACATTCGGCCAAATCGGTCAGCGCGAATTGTCCAGATGTCTACGGCGGCCGGTCAACATCTGCCGCACCTTGACCGCACGATGTGCCGACGCAATGTCAGGCTGACAGCCTCACGACGCATATATATCGATGGTGAAGCTGTCAGCCTGACATTGCGATCGGCTCGCAGCTTATGACTTCGCTTGGTGCGGAATACCGGTGAGCATGAATTCGGCACCGCGCCGGGGCGCCTCGACCAACATCGCGAATGGGATGGACCGCTTGGGGAACCGCACGTGTCGGCGACCCTTGAGGACGGCCTTGACGACCTCTTCGGCCACTCTTTCGCGGGGGGTGTCGACGGCAGCCCCGCAGCGGTACGCGCGCCGAAAAGACCTGGCGGTGGGCTCGTAGTTGTCGGCCTTGGCAAGCAGGTCGGTTGGGACAGGGCCCAACTCGACGAGTGTGGTGCCGATCGGCAGACCACGGAAATCTGTTCGCAGCCCAGCGGTGAAGTGCGACAGCGCCGCCTTCGACGCCGAGTAGGTGACGAGGCCGGGGACCAGCATGATGCCACTGAGCGAAGACACGTTGACGATGTGGCCGCCGCCGCGTCGAAGCATCCCGGGTATCGCCTGGCGGCAAAGTTCCGCCGGCGCCAGGTAGTTGACGTCGGTGACGCGGCGCAATTCATCGTCGGGTGCGTCGATGAAGCCGGCGGTACTTTCGATACCGGCGTTGTTGACCAAGACATCGACCGGGCCGCCGTCGTCTTCGACCCTCTGGATGAGGCCGGCAACCTGGGTCGAGTCAGCGAGATCTGCAGGGTGGACGGTGCCACCGAGCTCGGCCGCAAGCGACTCGAGAGAATCCCGGCTGCGAGCGACGAGCGCCACTCTGGCTCCGGCGCCGGCAAAGGCGTGCGCCAATGACTCGCCGATCCCCCGCGACGCCCCGGTGACCAGTACTCGTTTCCCCCGAAGTTCCATTTTCGGATCTTATGCAGCAGATATGCGATTGGCGGGTGTTCGAACGCTATTCGGTGTCAGCTGTACACCCAGCGATCTCGGGGCCCGCCGGCCCGGCATCAGCCTTGATCGTCAGACGTTAAAGCGGAACTCGACGACGTCTCCGTCGGCCATCACGTAGTCCTTGCCCTCCATCCGGACCTTGCCCGCCGCCTTGGCCGCGGCCATCGAGCCGGCCTCGACCAGGTCGGCGAAGGACACGATCTCGGCCTTGATGAAGCCCTTCTCGAAGTCGGTGTGGATCACACCGGCCGCCTTCGGGGCGGTGTCGCCACGGTGAATCGTCCACGCGCGGGACTCTTTCGGTCCGGCGGTCAGATAGGTCTGCAGGTTCAGGGTGTGAAAACCGGCCCGCGCCAAGGCATCCAGGCCACGTTCGGTCTGCCCGATCGACTCCAGCAGTTCGGCCGCGGACTCGTCGTCGAGCTCGATCAGTTCCGACTCGATCTTGGCGTCCAGGAACACCGCATCCGCCGGGGCCACCAGCGCACGCAGCTCGGCCTGCTTGGCCTCGTCGGTGAGCACCGACTCGTCGGCGTTGAACACGTAGAGGAACGGCTTGGTGGTCATCAGGTTCAGCTCACGGAGCAGCGACACGTCCGCCCCGGCCGAGAAGAGTGTCTTGCCGGTATCGAGCACCGCCTGCGCCGCCACCGCCGCCTCCAGCACGGCCTTGCGGTCCTTGTTGGTGCGCGCTTCCTTCTCCAGTCGCGGCACGGCCTTCTCCAGCGTCTGCATGTCGGCCAGGATCAGCTCGGTCTCGATGACCTCGATATCCGAACGCGGGTCCACCCGGCCGTCGACGTGCACCACATCGTCATCGGCGAACGCCCGCACCACCTGACAGATCGCGTCGCACTCGCGGATGTTGGCCAGGAACTTGTTGCCCAGCCCGGCACCCTCGGACGCGCCCTTCACGATGCCCGCGATGTCGACGAACGTCACCGGCGCCGGCACGGTCTTCTCCGAACCGAAGATCTCGGCGAGTTTGTCCAGCCGGGGGTCCGGTAACGCCACCACGCCCTCATTGGGCTCGATGGTCGCGAACGGATAGTTCGCCGCCAGCACGTCGTTCCGTGTCAACGCGTTGAAAAGGGTCGACTTGCCGACATTGGGGAGACCGACGATTCCGAGGTTCAAGCTCACGGACTCCAGAGTCTAAGGGTTGTGACGATCTCCTCAGCGCGTGCTGGCAGCACACCTGCAGTTACAGCCGGTACGGTCGACGTGTGTCAGGTCAGTCAGCAGAGCCGACGGAGTCGGTGAACCACCGCTCCGCGCTCCCCCGATTCCAGGGGTTGCTGCCACCGGGTCTGCCGGGTCTTCCATCCGGACTACCGTGGTGGGGCGCCACCCTTCTGGCGGTGACGGCCACGGCCGTCGGCTTCGCCTACGACGCCGGTGCGGGCAAAAAGGAACTCGGCGCCGTGTTCTCCACCTTCTACGTGCTGGGCTGTCTGGCCGCGGTGGTCCTGGTGCGTCGCAGTGGGTTGTTCACCGCCGTCATCCAGCCCCCGTTGATCCTGTTCGTCGCCGTCCCCACCTCCTACTTCCTGTTCCACGGCGGCCAGCTCGGTGGCCTCAAGGACATCCTGATCAACTGCGGCTACCCGCTGATCGAGCGTTTCCCGCTGATGTTCTTCACCTCGGCCGCGGTGCTGCTGGTCGGGATGGCCCGCTGGTACCTCGACCGTGGCGCTCCGGCGGTCGAAGCCACCACCACCGATGCCGCCGATCCGCCCGCCGAGACTCCGCGGCGGGCCGCCCGCCGGTTCGCCCGCAGCGCCGCGCCGGTCGACGAGGACGAACCGATCCGGACCGCGCGCCGGCCCCGCCGCGAGACCGCCGACCCCTACGAGCGGCCGCGCCGCGCCCCGCGCACCGGGGAGCCCTCCCGCGCCCGGCACAACCGTCCGCCAGAATCCGATATCGCCGCCTCGGCCGCTGCCGCCGATCGCCGGGAGCGAGCCGCCGCCCGGGAACGCTCGGGCCGCCCGCGCCGCCAGGG
>NZ_JBFUKN010000060.1:0-36488 GCF_056400845.1 Mycobacterium sp. P4_H6
CTTCCAGCTCTACGACCAGCAGGCCAACGTCCCCCTGGGCATCATCCCGCTGCTGCAGGTCGACATGTGGGAGCACGCCTTCTACCTGCAATACAAGAACGTCAAGGCCGACTACGTCAAAGCCTTCTGGAACGTCGTCAACTGGGCCGACGTCTCCGACCGCTACGCCAAGGCCACCGCGAACACCGGCGGACTCATCTTCGGCTGATTTGGTTTCGCGGACGTCAAAAAGGGGGAAACGGGGCCATCCGATCACCGGCCGAGGAGACCCCATGAGCAGAAGCTCCAGCACCGTCCACGGCGCCGTGGACAGGGCGACCGACAACGACGCCTTCCAGTACGCGGCGCGGGCCGGCTTCGCCGCCAGCGGTGTCCTGCACCTGTTGCTGGGGTACATCATCCTGCGGCTGGCGCTGGGCACCGGCGGCAACGCGGATCAATCAGGGGCCCTGGCCACCCTGGCCGCCCAGACCGGCGGGCAGGTGATGTTGTGGATCGCCGCGATCGGGTTGTTCGCCCTGGGCCTGTGGCATCTGGCCGAGGCGGTCGTCGGATCCAAGCCCAGCGAACGCTCCGGCAACGACGACTCACCGGCCTGGAAACGCGCCAAGTCGGTCGGTCTGGCGATCGCCAACATCGCGATCGCGTTCTCCGCCATGCGTTTCGCGATGGGCTCGGGTAAGTCCAGCGGCCAGCAGAATTCCGGCCTGTCGGCACAACTGATGCAGTCCGGCTGGGGTAAGGCACTCCTGGTCGTGGTCGGCCTCGGGGTGCTGGGTGTCGGCGGATACCACGTCTACAAGGGCGTCTCGCAGAAATTCTTCAAGGATCTGCAGGTGTCCGGCGGCACCGGCATCACCGCCGTCGGGGTCGCCGGTTACGTCGCCAAGGGTCTGGTACTCGCCGGTGCCGGCATCCTCGTCGTCTTCGCGACGCTGCAGGCCGATCCCGCCAAGGCCTCCGGCCTGGACGCCGCGGTCAAGACGCTCGGTGAGGCACCGTTCGGCAAGTTCCTGCTCATCGTCGCCGCGCTCGGCATCGCGGCGTTCGGGTTGTACAGCTTCGTGCGCAGCCGCTACGGCCGGTTGTGACCGGACTCAGCTGAGCGCGTCGATGAGCGCGGCCAGCTGCCCGGGTGACACCGCCACCCCGCACTGGTGGCGCAGGTCGATCAGCGGGCGCGCGATGTTCTGCAGGTCGAGGAACTCGCCGGGATGCGTCAGGAAGTAACCGCGCACCGAGTTCTCCGCGTCGGCTGTKGTCTGATTGCCGGCCGCCGTCAGCACGTCGTTGGCACCGGGATGAGTGTCCAGGTAGCCGCCCGCCTGATTCAGCACACCGCTGGCGACGGTGGCGAGATTGCTCGCCGAGCACGGCTCCGCTGCGGCAGCAGCCGGAGCAGCGATCAAGGACGCGGCGACTCCGCCGAGGACGAGCGTGACAATCGGTTTCATGGGTCGATCCTGCGGGAAATCGTGGCCCCCTGCACGGCCTTGTCGCGAACTGGATATGTCGGTACCCGTCGCTACCCTCACGCCATGTCGTTTCCCACACTCGCTCGCCAGGTTGATTTCCCGGCTCCGACCGGGACTTTTGACGAGAAGAGGGCCGTCGCCGCGGCCATCGAATTCTGCACCGCCTACGACGTCGCCCGGCACACCCGGTATTCGGTGGTGCCGCGACTGGATCAAGCGCTGCGCATCGCGTCGCTGACGGGCCCGGACCGACGCTGGCGACGGATGGCCGGCTGGTCGGGCAACCACGATATCGAGGGGCTCCCCGAGACGGTGCTGCTCACCGATGAGCGGGACTTCCTCTACAACAGGTTCGTGGCCGCGCTGCCCGATGCGGACTGGCTACCGCCGAACACCGTGACCTCGGTGAGCCGGTGGGCGCGGTTCTCCCCCGCCATGCGCGAGGCGCAGAGTTTGGGCCTGGGCTGGATCTTGCCTGTTCAGCGCGAGGTGCTGCTGGTGCCGATGCCCGCGACGCGCTACGCCGACAGCAACGCACGGGTGCTGCACTGCGACACCGGCCGACCGGCCATCGAATGGTCAGACGGCTCCGGGCCGTTCTACCTGCACGGCACCGAATTCGACGAAGGTCTGTATCGGGCGGTGCTCGGCGGCGAACTGTCCCTGCATGCCATCGCATCCGTCCGCAAAGCCGAGCAGCGCTCAATCGCCATGCGCTACTTGACCTTCGACGCGGCGGAGGCCGCCGGGGCCCGGTTGATCCACGGCGGTGTGTACCGGCTGGCACTCCCGCCGCGGCTGGCCAGGAACCGCAGCGCGTTCGCCTACTTCATCCGGCTGGGTGACAGCCCGTCCATCCAATGGGTGGATCCGCGGACCGCCGGTGACAACCCGAGCGGCCGCTGGCGCGACGAGATCCAGGAGGGGTCGACGAGCTAGCTGTGAATATCGCGGGTAGGCGACCCTATCCTTATCGGGGGATGAAAGGATTCCCCCATGAGCCTCCGGTGGAGCCGCTTTGCCGCGGCATTGTCCGTYCTCGCTGTCGTTGCCTCGGCGACGGCATGTTCGTYCGACGACGGAGGCGACGAACTGCTGATCTACAACGCACAGCACGAATCGCTCACCAAAGAGTGGATCGACGCGTTCACCAAGGAGACCGGCATCAAGGTCACCTACCGGCAGGGCGGTGACACCGAACTGGGCAACCAGCTCATCGCCGAGGGTGATTCCTCCCCGGCCGACGTGTTCCTCACCGAGAACTCACCGGCCATGGCCGCGGTCGAGGACGCCGGGCTGTTCGCCGATGTCGACGCCGCGACCGTCGAGCAGGTACCCGCCGAGTACCGCCCGTCGACCAACAAGTGGACCGGTGTCGCGGCCCGCACCACCGTCTTCGCCTACAACACGCAGAAACTGCAGCTGGGCGAGCTGCCGCGATCGATCATGGATCTGCAGCAGCCGGAGTGGAAGGGCCGCTGGGGCGCCCCGCCTCCCAAGGCCGACTTCCAGGCCATCGTCTCGGCGATGCTGCAGCTGACCGGCGAACAGGCCACCTCCGCGTGGCTGGCCGGGATGAAGACCAACGCCACCCTGCTGCAGGACAACATCGCCACCCTGCGCGCGGTCAACGACGGTGAGATCGACGGCGGAATCATCTACCACTACTACTGGTTCCGCGATCAGGCCAAGACCAAGGAGATCAGCGCCAACACCGAGCTGCACTACTTCCGCAACGAGGATCCGGGTGCGTTCATCAGCATCTCCGGTGGCGGCGTGCTGGAGTCGAGCAAGAAGAAGGATCAGGCTCAGCAGTTCCTGAAGTTCGTCACCAGCAAGGCCGGGCAGGAAGTCCTGGAGAAGGGCACCTCGTTCGAGTACCCGGTGGCCAGCGGCGTGCCCGCAAACCCGGCGCTCCCGGCGCTGGACACCCTGCAGGCACCGAAGGTCGACCCGTCCACGCTGGACGCCGCCAAGGTCACCGACCTGATGACCAAGGCCGGCCTGCTCTAGGTGGTCTCCACCCAGACCGACCGCCCGACCGCCGGACCGCGACCACCCGCCCGGCCGGGGACGCTGCTGACCGGGGGCATCGGCCTGCTGGTCGCGGTCACCTTCGTGCCGCTGGGCTATGTCGCCTGGGCGGTGATCAGTACCGGCCCCACCCGGATCTATGAACTGGTGGTGCGGCCCCGGGTGGCCGAGTTGCTGTTCAACACCGTCGGTCTGGTGGTGGTGACAGTCCCGCTGTGCCTGGTCCTCGGCATCGGGGCCGCATGGCTCGTCGAGCGCACCGACGTCCTCGGAGCCGTGGTGTGGCGTCCACTCCTGGTCGCCCCGCTGGCGGTGCCCGCCTTCATCAACAGCTACGCCTGGGTCAGTGTGTGGCCGACGCTGCACGGGTTCGGCGCCGGCGTGCTGGTCGCCACCCTGTCGTACTTCCCGTTCGTGTTCCTTCCCGCCGCGGCCACGCTGCGCCGGCTCGATCCTTCCATCGAGGAGTCGGCACGAGCGCTGGGCTCCGGCACCATCGGCATCTTCTTCCGGGTGGTGCTGCCGCAGCTCCGGCTGGCCGTGCTCGGCGGCGGACTGCTGATCGGGGTGCACCTGCTCGCCGAGTACGGTGCGTTCGCGATGCTGCGTTTCTCGACGTTCACCACCGCCATCTTCGAACAGTTCCAGGCCACGTTCGACGGCGCCGCCGGCGCCACCCTGGCCGGGGTGCTGGTCCTGCTGTGCCTGGTGCTGCTGCTGGGCGAGGCACTGCTGCGCGGCAACGCCCGATTCGCCAGGATCGGATCCGGCGCGCCACGTGCGGCGACCCCGATCCGGCTGCGTATCTGGAACATTCCGGCCACAGCAGGCCTGGCCGCGCTCACCGCACTGGCACTGGGCGTGCCGGTCTGGACACTGCTGCGCTGGCTGTGGATCGGTGGCGCCCAGGTCTGGGAGCTCGCCGATCTCGGTGAGGCGCTGGGCCAGACCGCGCTGCTCGCCGCGGTGGCCGCCGCCATCACCACCGTGGCGGCGTTCCCGTTCGCGTGGCTCGCCGTCCGCTACAGCGGCGCGTTCGCGCGCACGGTGGAGGGCGCCAACTTCGTCACCAGTTCCATGCCCGGCATCGTCACCGCGCTCGCGCTGGTCACCGTCGCCATCCGGTTCGCTCCCCCGCTGTATCAGACCGCGGCGCTGGTGCTGTGCGCCTATGTGCTGATGTTCCTGCCGCGCGCGCTGGTGAGCCTGCGCTCGGGACTGGCCCAGGTGCCGCCCGGACTCGAGGAGGCATCACGTTCGCTGGGGCTGTCACCGGCACGCAGCTTCGTGCGAATCACGTTGCGGCTCACCGCGCCTGCGGCCGGCGCGGGCGCGGCGCTGGTGTTCGTCGCCGTCGCCACCGAACTGACCGCCACCCTGCTGCTCGCCCCGACCGGCACCAGGACGCTGGCGATGCGGTTCTGGTCGCTGTCGAGCGAGCTGGACTATGCGGCCGCGGCACCGTACGCACTGGTGCTGGTGTCGTTGTCGATCCCGGTGACGGTGGCGCTGTTCCGGCAGGCGACGCGGGGGACGTCATGAGCGAACACACCCTGACCGTCCACGGCCTGACCAAGACGTTCACCGATCACCCGGTGCTCGACGGCGTCGACCTGACGCTGACCCCGGGCAGCATCACCGCCGTGGTGGGCGCATCGGGCTGCGGTAAGACCACGCTACTCAGACTGGTCGCCGGGTTCGAGGCACCCGACGCCGGCACCATCGACATCGACGGGCGCCGCGTGGCCTCCGCCGCGAGCAGCCTGGCACCGCACCGGCGGTCCGTCGGCTATGTCGCGCAGGACGGCGCCCTGTTCCCGCACCTGAGCGTCGGCGCCAACATCGCCTACGGACTACCCGGGCGCGCCGGCAGCGCCGCGGCCCAGGCCCGCGTCGCCGAACTTCTCGAAACCGTGTCCCTGCTGCCCTCGTTCGCCGCACGACGGCCCCATGAACTGTCCGGTGGCCAGCAGCAGCGTGTCGCTCTGGCCCGCGCCATGGCACGGCAACCGGCCCTGATGCTGCTCGACGAACCGTTCTCCGCACTCGATACCGGGCTGCGCGCCGCGACCCGCAAGGCGGTCACCAAGGTCCTCAACGACGCAGGTGTCACCACCCTGCTGGTGACCCACGATCAGGGCGAGGCGTTGTCGATCGCCGATCAGGTYGCCGTCATGCGCGACGGCCGGTTCACCGCTGTCGGTACGCCCCAACAGGTCTACCGCACGCCGGCTGACCGGTTCACCGCCGAGTTCCTGGGCGATTGCGTGTTCCTTTCCTGCACGGTGCGTGCCGGATCCGCCGAATGCGTGCTGGGCCGGATTCCGCTGGCCGTACCGGCGCCCGACGGTCCGGCCACCTTGATGTTGCGGCCCGAACAGCTGGTCGCCGTCGAGATCACCGATGCCGGAACGGAACTGGAGCCCGGGATCGGCACCGTGGTGGCCACCGAGTTCCTCGGCCACGATGTGCTGCTCACCATCGACGCCGGCGGTGACACCCCACCGATCACCGTGCGCCAGCACAGCATCTCACCACCCGGGGAATCCGCGAAGGTTCGCATCGAGATACTCGGTGGCGGTCTGGTATTGCCATGAGACACCTCGTTGCGCACCTGCGGGCGCACGGCGACCGGCCCGCGGTGCACACCCGCGACCAGACGCTCAGTTACCGACAACTCGCCGACCGGGTTGACTGCGCCACAGCAGAATTCGCCGGCGGCCGCAAGCTGATCCTGCTGGAGACGCACAATGACATCGCCACCCTGACACGCTATCTCGGCGCCATGGCCGGCGGGCACGTGGTGCTGCCGGTGCCACCCGGCAGTGATCACGCCGACCTGCTGGACACCTACCGCCCCGATGTCGTCATCGACGCCGGCGGCGTGCACCACCGCGGCGCCCAGCATCACGACCTGCACCCCGACCTGGCGCTGCTGCTGTCCACCTCGGGCAGCACCGGCTCACCCAAACTGGTCCGCTTGTCGGCGGCCAATCTGCTGGTCAACGCCGAATCCATCGCCGAATACCTCGAGATCCGCGATACCGACTGCGCGGCAACGACACTACCGATGTCCTACTGTTACGGGCTGTCGGTCATCCACAGCCACCTGCTGCGCGGCGCGGCGTTGATCCTCACCGATCTCTCGGTCATCGATGACACGTTCTGGGAGCTGTTCATCCGCCACCAGGGCACCTCGTTCGCGGGTGTGCCCTACACCTTCGACCTGCTGGACCGGATCGGCTTCGACACCCTGCGTCTGCCGCACCTGCGCTACATCACCCAGGCCGGCGGGCGACTGGAAGCCGAGCGGGTGCGCCAATTCGCCGCGCTCGGGCAGCGTCGCGGCTGGCAGTTGTTCGTCATGTACGGCGCGACCGAGGCCACCGCCCGAATGGCTTATCTGCCGCCCGAACTCGCCGGGACACGGGCCGAGGCGATCGGCCGGGCCATCCCCGGCGGGCGACTGTGGATCGACGCGCCGGACGATGAGATCGGCGAACTCGTCTATCAGGGGCCCAATGTGATGATGGGCTATGCGCGCAACGCCGCCGATCTCTCCGCGCCCGCCGGCACCGATGAACTGCGCACCGGGGATCTGGCCCGACGCGGCGCGGACGGGCTCTTCGAAGTGGTGGGCCGCGCCAACCGGTTCGCCAAGCTGTTCGGCCTGCGCATCGACCTGCAACGGGTGGAATCCGCTCTGCGCGAGCGCGGTATCTGCGCGCTGTGCACCACCGATGACGACGTCCTCGTCATCGCCGCAACCCACGGCGCGCAGGCGGTGCGCAGCGCCGCCACCGAGATCACCGGGCTGCCCGCCGGTGCGGTACGGGCGGTCAGCGTCCACGAGCTACCGATGCTGCCGTCGGGCAAACCCGACTATCCTGCGGTACTTGCACTGCGATCCGAAACGGCGGCATCGACCGCGCTGCGCGGGGTCTTCGCCGACGTGCTGCACCTGAATCCCGCAGACATCGACCCCGGTGCCAGCTTCGTGGACCTGGGCGGCAATTCGCTGAGCTACGTGACGATGTCGGTGCGCATCGAACGGGTGCTGCACGAACTCCCACCCGAGTGGCATCGGATGCCACTGCGCGAACTGGAGCAACTCAGCACCCGCAAGCGCCGCTGGACCTCGACGCTGGAGACCAGCGTGGCGCTGCGGGCGGTGGCGATCGTGCTCATCGTCGGATCCCATGCCGAACTGTTCGAGATGTGGGGTGGGGCGCACATCCTGCTCGGCGTCGCCGGCTACAACTTCGGCCGGTTCTGTCTGACCTCCGTACCACGCCCCGACCGGATCCGGCACCTGCGCAGCACGATCACCTGGGTCGCGCTGCCCGCGATCGCCTGGGTGGCGATCACCATGACCTTCAGCGATGACTACCAGTGGTCGAATCTGTTACTGGCCAACAAGATTCTCGGTCCGTTCGATAGCATGACCGCGGGCCGGCTGTGGTTCATCGAAGTGCTGGTCTGGATCCTGGTGCTGCTGACCCTGCTGCTGTGGGTACCCGCGGTGGACCGGCTGGAGCGCCGCCGACCGTTCGCGTTCGCGTTGGTGTTCCTGGCCGCTGGAGTGGCCCTGCGCTATGACGCCCCGGGACCGGACATGGGCGAGGATGCCTGGTTCAGCATGCTGGCGTTCTGGTTCTTCGCGGTCGGCTGGGCCGTGGCGAAGTCATCGACGGCCTGGCAGCGCGCCGCCATCACCGCGCTGCTGGCGGTCGGCCTGTACGGCTACTTCGGTGACCATGTCCGGGAAGCGCTGGTGTTCGCCGGGATCGCGGTGATGATCTGGTTGCCGTCGATCCGCTGCCCGGTGCTGCTGACCGGCGTGGTGGCCGCACTGGCCGACGCCTCGCTGTACGTCTACCTGACCCATTTCCAGATCTATCCGCTGTTCGGCGAACACCGTCTGCTGGGTGTGCTGGCGGCACTGGTGTTCGGTGTGGTGCTGGCCCAGGCAATGGCGCGGCTGCGCAGCCGGTTCCATCAGCGGTCGGCGATGATGCCTTCCTGGACCAGGGTTGCGGCGATCACGCCGTCGGCGCGCACGAGCGACGCCGACATCACGCCGCGCCCGCGGGCGGCCGCCGGAGACCGCGATTCCAGCAGATTCCATTGATCGGCCCGCAGCGGCTGATGAAACCAGATCGACGAATCGGTGGTCCCGCTGCGGTGCGTGCGGTCGGCCATCGAGAATCCGTGCACCTGCAGTATCGGGTCGACGCCGTAGAGGTCGGTGACGTACACCGCGACCAGGGTGTGGATCAGCGGGTCGTCGGGCAGCCCGACGGTGGTGCGCCACCACAGCCGCCGCACGAACTCCCCGCCGTCGTGCCCGTCCTGCACGCGGATGTCGAGTTCGTCCAGCGGAAGTGACGGTGCCGGGCCGGGCGGCCCGGTTCGGTCCAGGGTGTCCGGGTGCGGCGGCATCGACTGCCGGGTCCCGTGTTCGGGGCCGGGCAGCGGCGCGGAGAACGACACCGTTGCGATGTTGAGGAGCCGGTCGTGCTGGCGGGTCTGCACCCGACGCGACGCCGCGGTCCGGCCGTCATAGACGCGTTCGACCTGGTAGTCCGAGTCGTCACCGGCCTCGCCGCCGCGCAGGAACTGCTGGTGCAGGTTGGTGGGCCGTTTCCCGGCGTCGACCGTGGCGCACGCCGCGGCCAGACTCTGCGCGGCGAACAGACCCCCGAAGGACCGCTTGCCCTGCGGGCCGGCCCCGGGTCCGCGCCACCGGTCCGCACCGTCCGACGCCAGCGTCAGCAGGCGCAGCAACACACTCACGCGATGGTCCCCGCACCGGTGAGCTTGTCTATTTCCGCGGCACTGAGACCCAGGCGGCCCAGGACCTGCGCGGTGTGATCGCCCAGCGCCGGTGACGCGGTGGCGGGCGGGTAGCTGCCATCGATGCAGATCGGCAGGCCCGGGGCCAGGTACTCCCCGATCCGCGGCTGATCCAGGGTGGTGAACAGCGGGTTGGCGGTCACCCGTTCATCGGCGGCGACCTCGGCGAAGCTGCGGTAGCGCTCCCACAGCACCGAGGTCTGCGACAGCGCGGCGGCGACGTCCTGGGCGCTGCGTTCGGCGAACCACAGGGTGAACAGCCCGGTGAGCGCATCGCGGTGCCGGTACCGCTCCCCTTCGTCGGTGAAGTCCGCGCCGAGCGCCTCACCCAGTGCGGCAACGGCTTTGGTGGTACCGGTGAGTTCGGTCAGATCGCGGAAGTGCCGTCCGGTCAGCGCGACCAGCATGAACACCACGCCGTCGCTGCTGGTGAAGTTCTGGCCGTACTGGCCGTAGAGCGAGTTGCCGATCCGCCGGCGCTCGGTGCCGCCGACCATCACCTCGGTGAGGAAGCTGAGGTTGCCCGCGGTGGCCAGCGCGACGTTCTCCAGCGGGATGGCGACCTGCTGGCCGGCACCGCTGACCTCGCGGTGGCGCACCGCGGTGACCACCGCCAGCGCCGCATACAACCCGCACGCCACATCCCAGGCGGGCAGCACGTGGTTCACCGGCGTGGCCAGGTTGGCGGGGCCGGTCACCAGTGGGAAGCCGACGGCGGCGTTCACGGTGTAGTCCACGCCGGTGGAACCATCACCGCGCCCGGAGATCTCGACGTGGATCAGATCCGGTCGCAGGGCCACCAGTTCGTCGTAGGAATGCCAGGCGCGTCCGGCCACGTTGGTGATCAGCACACCGGCGTCGGCGATCAGCTCGCGGATGAGCTGCTGACCCTCGGGTGCCCGCATGTCGACGGCCACCGACTGCTTGCCCTTGTTGAGCCCGGCCCAATAGATGCTGTCCCCGTCATCGGTCACCGGCCAGCGCCTGTAATCGGCGGCGCCGCCCACCGGGTCGACGCGGATCACCTCCGCGCCCAGTTGCGCCAGGGTCATCCCCGCCAGCGGGACCGCCACGAAGCTGGAAATCTCGATGATCCGTACCCCCGCCAGGGGCCCCTGCGCCGCACCAGTCACCCGGTCAAGCTATCAACCCTCGGTCAGCACGGCGCCGTCTCGGCTCGCGGTCACCAATGTGCCGCGACCACCGTCGATCAGCACACCGCGCAGATACCGCGAACTCGCCGTCGCGCCGTCGAAGATCTCGCTCTTGACCTCTTCGGCCAGCACCGACCGTCCGTTGTCGGTGAACAGATAGCGGTATCGGGTCTCGGTGTGGCCCTGCCCCAGATCCTGGGACTCGATGTCGAGGTCCACATCGTCGGGTTTGGCGACGCCGAGTGCGGTGAGCACCGCGTCGGGTGAGAACTCCGCGAGGGCGATCTCCCGGGTGGTCTCCGGGCTCAGCCGGACCTCCTCGCTGACCTCAGCGGCGGCCAGGAAGCGCACCAGCCGCCAGGCGTCACCGACACCGCGCAGCACCACACGCTCGCGGCCCGGCAGCAGCTCGGCGACCACCACCTCCTTGCTCAGGTACACAACGACGGCGCCGGTGATCTCGCCCAGCTCAGCGGCCCGGCGCCGCAACGCCGAGAGATCCCAGGGCCGGACCTTGGGGCCCAGGTTGTCGTCGTTGAGCGCCCGCACCGCGGCGGCGACGGCGGCCCGAATCGGCCCCTTGTTGCAGCGCAGCGGGATTTCACCCGCGTCACGCAGGGCCCACAGCGCGGTGATGACCTCGGGTGCCAGGTCGACGGATTCAGACACGACAAGTCAGGTTACGGCCTCTCGGCTTGTGCCATTAGATTCGGTGGCATGTCCTCGATCGAGCTCGACACCCCCGCCGGCCCCATCGATGCGCTGGTCGACGTACCCGAGGGCCAGGGCCCCTGGCCCGGCGTGGTCGTGGTGCATGACGCCATCGGCTATCAGCCCGACAAGGAGGCGGTGTCCGCGCGTATCGCTGCCGCCGGCTATCTGAGCATCACCCCGAACCTGTACGCCCGCGGCGGCCGGGCCCGCTGTATCACCAAGGTGATGCGCGCCGCGCTGACGAAGCAGGGCCCCGCCATCGAGGACCTGCTGGCCGCCCGCGACTATCTGCGGGACCGGCCCGACAGCACCGGCGTCGTCGGTATCGCCGGTTTCTGCATGGGCGGTCAGTTCGCGCTCATCTTGTCCCCCAAGGGTTTCAGCGCCTCGGCGCCGTTCTACGGGACACCGCTGCCGAAGAACCTGGAGGAGACACTCAGCGGCGCCTGCCCGATCGTGGCGAGCTTCGGAGCCCGCGACCCGATCGGCCGCGGAGCCCCGGCGAAGCTGAACAAGGCCGTGGCGGCCCAGGGCATCGCCGCCGACGTCAAGGTCTACCCGAACGCCGGGCACAGTTTCGCCAATCAGCTTCCCGCACAGGCATTGTTGCGGGTGACCGGTTTCGGCTACAACGAGGCCGTCGCCGAGGATGCCTGGAGCAGGGTGTTCGACTTCTTCGAGACGCACCTGTCGGCAGACTAGTCGGGCAGCCGCAGTTCGGGCTTCTCGACCTCTTCGATGTTGACGTCCTTGAAGGTGATGACCCGGACCTGTTTGACGAAGCGGGCCGGGCGGTACATGTCCCACACCCAGGCGTCGGCGAGACGCAGCTCGAAGTAGACCTCACCGTCCGCGTTGCGGGGCACCATCTCGACGCTGTTGGCCAGATAGAACCGGCGTTCGGTCTCCACCACGTAGCTGAACTGTCCGACGATGTCCTTGTACTCGCGGTACAGCGAGAGCTCCATCTCGGTTTCGTACTTTTCGAGATCCTCGGCACTCATCTGCTCTGCTGTCCTTCGTCTAGGTTGGTCTCCATCATTCCCCACACCGCTGCGCCACGTTGCACCGATCCCGCAACCCGTCGCACATTCGCAAAGGAATAGCGGTGCTCGCTGCACGGGCCCCGCTCCTCCAGCGCGGCCATGTGCACCGGCGTGCTGTAGCCCTTGTGCTCGGCGAAGCCGTATCCGGGGTGTTCGGTCTCCATTGCGACCATCAGCCGGTCCCTGCTCACCTTGGCCAGCACGCTGGCCGCCGCGATACAGGCCGCCGCCGCGTCGCCGCCGATCACCGGTAGCGACGGCATCGGCAGCCCCGGTACCCGGAAGCCGTCGGAGAGCACGTACCCGGGCCGCAGCGGCAGTCCCGCCACCGCCCGGCGCATCCCTTCGATGTTCGCGTGATGCACACCGCGGCGGTCCACCTCGACCGACGGGATGAACACCACGTGGTAGGCCAGCGCGTACCGGCGGATCAGCGGGAACAGCCGTTCCCGCTCGGCTTCGTTGAGCTTCTTCGAATCGTCCAGCGCGGCAAGGCTGGTCAGGCGGTTGGGGCCCAGTACGCAAGATGCCACCACCAGCGGCCCGGCGCAGGCGCCGCGGCCGACCTCATCGACACCGGCCACCGGGCCGAGGCCGTTGCGGTACAGCGCGGACTCCAGGGTCCGCAGGCCGGACCTGCGGATCACTGTTCTGGGGGGCCAACTCGCCGGCAACGCCGGAACTCCTAATCGGCCGATGCCGTCTGGGGGTTGGTGCTGCTCACGCCACCCCAGCGCGACGGCGGCCAGGCGATGAAACGGGCCTTGCCGATCACGTTGTCGACGGGCACGGTGCCGGCCTCCGGGTCACCGGTGCACAGCAGCCCGCGCTGGGCGTCGCCGGGCAGGTTGGTGCAGCGCGACCGCGAGTCGGCCGAGTGGGTGCGGTTGTCGCCCATCACCCACAGCTTGTCCTCGGGCACCTTGACCGGGCCGAACTCATTGCCCAGGCACGGGTAGACCTCGGTGTCGGCGTTCATGGTGACCGAGTCCAGATACGGTTCGACGAGCTTCTTGCCGTCGACGGTCAGGCCGGTGTCGGCACGGCACTGCACCGTCTGTCCGCCGACCGCGATGACCCGCTTGACGAGATCGTTCTCGTCGGGCGGCACGAATCCGACGAACGACAGCGCGTCCTGCACCAGTTTGATGGCGGGGTTGTCGGAACGGATCGACTTGTAGCCGACGTTCCATGCCGGCGGGCCCTTGAACACGACGACGTCGCCGGGCTCGGGCTCGGTGAACCGGTAGGTGAGCTTGTCCACCATGATCCGGTCACCGACGCAGCCGGGGCAGCCGTGCAGCGTGGGTTCCATCGATTCCGAGGGAATCAGATACGGACGCACCACGAAGGTGAGCATCACGTAGTAGAGGACCAGCGCGATGGTGACCAGGATGGCGCCTTCGCGCAGCGCGCCACGCTTCTTCTGCGGCTCCTGCTCCGCTGCTGTGTCCGATCCGGTGGCGGGTTCGGCGGTTTCAGCGGGAGCGGAGTCCTCGGCGTCGTCGGTCACGGCATCAGGGTAGCCAGCGAGGCTGGGGACCAGCCTGACAGCCTGAGCGAGCGTGTCGTGGTGCGAGCACCTGACACGATCAGCGTCAGCGCTTCTCCTTGATCTTCGCCTTCTTGCCACGCAGATCGCGCAGGTAGTACAGCTTGGCGCGACGCACGTCACCGCGGGTCACGACGTCGATGTGGTCGATGTTGGGCGAGTGCACCGGGAAGGTCCGCTCGACGCCGACGCCGTAGCTCTCCTTGCGGACGGTGAAGGTCTCGCTGATCCCACCGTTCTGGCGGCGCAGCACGACACCCTTGAAGACCTGGATGCGCTCCTTGGAACCCTCGATCACCTTGACGTGCACGTTGACGGTGTCGCCGGGGCCGAATGCCGGGATGTCGTCGCGCAGCGACGCCTTGTCGACGAAGTCAAGCGTGTTCATCGGTGACTCTTCCTTGCTGTTGGCGGCTCTTCATGGGCTGCGCGGTGACGCGCTGCCGAACCGACGTATTCGGGCGGATCTGACTGTGTTCGTCAGGCAGCAGGGGTGAACCTGCGCAGACAACTGCTCAATTGTGCCAGACGCGGCGCATGAGGCGAAATCGTCGCCCTGAGCACCGGTCGACCGCGAAACGCCGCCCCCAGCCGGGGCGCGCGCGGGTGGTCGACGGTGGTTACCCTACTGGTATCAGGGGTAGACGTTCCGACATCGTGGCCGGGACCCCCCGCCCCCATGACCCCTGGAGGAACGCATGCCGCGGCCGTCGAAGTTTCTGACGGTGGCCGTGGCGGCTGTGTGTACGGCTGCCACGATCTCCGGGTGCGAGGCGAAGGTGTACGGCAGCCCGCCGCCACCGCCCGACGCGCCCCAACTGACCGTCGTCGCGCCGCTGGGCTCCGCCGCTCCCCTGCCCGAAGCGCCGCCCGAGCGCCCGTCCGGGACGTTCGAGGGGCTCAAGGCTCGCGAGGTGCAGGCCACCGCCGAGGCCGCCGACGCCGGTGCCGACATCACGGTGGCGGTGCTGGACCGCAACACCGGCGAGCTCGTCACCAACGGCCGCAACAACACCATCGCGATCGCCTCGGTGGTCAAGCTCTTCATCGCCGACGACCTGCTGCTGCAGGAGGCCAACGGACAGACCTCGCTGAGCCCCGAGGATCGCAGCATGCTCGACGTGATGCTGCGGTCCTCCGATGACAGTGCCGCCGAGGTGTTCTGGAACCGCAGCGGCGGCAGCGCGATCATCAACCGGGTCGTCGACCGCTACGGACTCGGCTCGACGCGCGCCCCGAACAACGGCCGCTGGTTCAACACCATCAGCACGGTGACCGATCTGGTGCGCTACTACGACATGCTGCTGGCCGGTACCGGCGGGCTGCCGTCCGAGCGCGCCAGCATCATCGTGTCCAACCTGGCGCAGTCGACGCCGACCGCACCCGACGGCATGGTGCCCGGCGGTGTCTACCCGCAGCGGTTCGGCATCCCGGAGGGGCTGTTCGCCGAACCGGTCGCGGTCAAGCAGGGCTGGATGTGCTGTATCGGCTCGGACTGGATGCATCTGTCCACCGGTGTGGTGGGCCCGGAGCGGCGCTATGTGATGGCCATCAGCTCGATGCAGCCGGCCGGCGCCGAGGAGGCACGCCAGACCATCACCGACGCGGTGCAGACGATCTTCCCCGGCGGGAGTATCTAGAGCAGATCCGGGCGGCGCTCGCGGGTCCGCTGCAAAGACTGTTCGTGGCGCCAGGCATCGATCTTGGCGTGGTCCCCGGACAGCAGCACCGGTGGCACCTCCAGCTCGCGCCACACCGGCGGCCTGGTGTAACTGGGGCCCTCCAGCAGACCGTTTGAATGCGAATCGTCTTGGTGCGACGCCGGATTGCCGAGCACCTCGGGTAACAGACGCACCACGGCCTCGACCATCACCAGGACCGCCGACTCACCACCGGCCAGCACGTAATCGCCGATGGACACCTCTTCGACCCGCATCCGCCGGGCCGCATCGTCGGCGACCCGCTGATCGATGCCCTCGTAGCGTCCGCACGCGAACACCAGATGGGCCTCGGCGCTCCAGCGTTGCGCGGTGGCCTGGGTGAACGGCCGGCCCGCCGGCGTCGGCACCACCAGAAGGGTGTCCGGCGAACAGATGTCATCGAGCGCAGCACCCCACACCGGGGCTTTCATCACCATGCCGGGCCCACCGCCGTAGGGCGAATCGTCCACCGACCGGTGCACGTCATGGGTCCACTCACGCAGATCGTGCACGCCGAGTTCGACGATGCCGGACTGAATCGCCTTGCCCGGCAACGCCTGCTGCAGCGCGTCCAGATAGGCCGGGAAGATCGTGACGACGTCGATCCGCATGCGGCGCCTACAGGTCTTCGAGGTTGAGCAGACCGTCGGGCGGATCGATGTCGATGGTGCCCTCGGCCAGCGACACCGCGGTGACGATGGCACTGACGAACGGCACCAGCAGTTCGGCGCCGTCGGGCCGCTTGATCGACAGCAGTTCGCCGGCCGCGGTGTGCAGCACCTCGGTCACCGTGCCGAGGGCCTCGCCGGCGACGGTGCGCACGGCCAGGCCCTCGAGCTGGTGATCGTAGAACTCGTCGGGATCCTCGATGGGGGGCAGATCCCCGGATTCGACCAGGAAAAGGGTGCCACGGAGTTCGTCGGCGGCATTGCGGTCGCCGACGCCGTTGAGACGCACCAGCAGTCGGCCACCGTGCTCGCGGACGGTGTCGATGACGAAGTTGCGCTCCGGTCCCCCGCGGGGTTTGCGCCCGCGGAGCACCGATCCGGCGGCGAATCGCCCCGCCGGATCATCGGTGCGGACGTCGACGACGACCTCGCCGGTGACACCGTGTGCCTTGGCGACCCGCCCGATGACCAGCTCCATTACCACTGGTCCATTACTACTGGTCGGTGTCCACCACGTCGACGCGGATCCCACGGCCACCGATACCGGCGACCAATGTGCGCAGCGCAGTCGCGGTACGTCCGCCGCGGCCGATGACCTTGCCCAGGTCATCGGGATGTACGTGCACCTCGACGGTGCGTCCACGCCGGTTGGTCACCAGGTCGACACGCACGTCGTCGGGGTTGTCGACGATCCCGCGAACGAGGTGCTCGACTGCGTCGACGACGACGGTGCTCATTCTGCGGCGGGCTCTGCGGCGGGAGCCTCGGCCTCGGCGGCCTCGGTGGTCTCGGTGGTCTCAGCCTCGTCGGCCTTCTTGGCCGGGGCCTTCTTCTTCTTGAGCTGGGTGGCCTCACCGGTGGGCGCGTTGTCGGCAGCGGCCAGCGCGGCGTTGAACAGGTCCAGCTTGGAGGGCTTGGGCTCCTTGACCCGCAAGGTGCCCTCGGCGCCGGGCAGGCCCTTGAACTTCTGCCAGTCACCGGTGATCTTGAGCAGCGCCAGGACGGGCTCGGTGGGCTGTGCGCCGACGCTCAGCCAGTACTGCACGCGCTCCGAATCGACCTCGATCAGGCTGGGCTCTTCTTTCGGCTGGTACTTGCCGATGACCTCGATGGCGCGACCGTCGCGACGGTTGCGCGCGTCGGCGACCGAGATGCGGTACTGGGGGTTGCGGATCTTGCCGAAGCGGGCGAGTTTGATCTTGACAGCCATGGTGAAGCGTTCTCCTGTGATTGCCACGCTTGCAATTCAGCGACTCGGGCGGGTTGCCCGGTCCGGTTTTGCCTCTGCGTGTGTGACCGGCGTGCGGCGCATCTAACGTGTCGCGCGCGGGACAGCGGCCTATTCTGCCAGAGCGGGCGCTACCGGCCCAAATCCTCTGCGGCGGCCACGGGCGGCTGCGTCAGACGACCCGGTCGAAGCACTTCTCCTCGACGCGCTTGGTCATCCGCCAGCCCTCCCCGGTGCGCACGAACTCGTCGTCGTACCAGAGCCCGCAGAACAGCACCTGCTGCTCATCGCCGCCCAGCACCATCGGGTTGAAGCACAGCGTCCGGGAGGTCGCGGTGTCACCGTCGATCTTCACGTCGAAGTTGCCGAGCATGTGGGCGTAGGCCGGGAAGTTCGGCAGCACCTGGGCCAGCCAGGCCTTCACCTCCGGGTAGCGCCCGTCCACCCCGCCCATGGCGCGGTAGTCGATATAGGCGTCCGCGGTGAACACCCGGTCCAAGTCGTCGAAGCGGCGCGCGTCGATGGCGGTGGAGTAGTCGACCAGCAGCTGCTGGATTTCCAGACGGTCGGAGATCTCTTCGATGCTCAGCACGCCTCGATTGAACCACTGCCACCGCTCGCGCAGGTCAGGCTTGCGGACCTTCCGAGGGCGGCCAGTGCTCCCCCGACCATTCGCCGGGCTCGGCGTGTTCGCCGCGGGCGAGCGGCACCCACTGCTCGGTGGGGGCCGGCTGCTTCGACGACGGGAAGTCGCGGAGTTCGCCCTCGGCGTGCGCGTCCCACTTGGCGAAAGTCAGCGGTGTCCGCAGCCACGCATGCAGCAGGTTGTAGACCGCCTCCAGCGATTCGATGTGAGTGCGTTCCCAACCGTGACTGCCGTCCAGCCCGAAGCCGACGAGCGCCGCACGGGTGGCCGCACCGGCTTCGATGGCCGCCGCCGCGTCCGAGCGGTAGTAGCGGAACACGTCCCGCGCGTACGGGATGCCGCGTTCCTCGGCCAGCCTGCACAGTTTGCGGGTCAGGTGATAGTCGAACGGCCCGTGCAGATCCGCCATCGGGATGGTCGCACCGTCTTCGATGGAGTGCTGACCCGGCGCGCACACCGCGTTGTCGACCGAGACCAGTTCGGCGACGTCGGGCGGCAGGCCGTGGCTCGCGCCGTGGCCGACCTCCTCGGTGATGGTCACCATGATGGTGGTCCGGTGCGCCAGCCTGGTGCGCTGCGCCATCACGTCGCGGGCCAGGGCCAGCGCCACGGCGACACCGGCCTTGCCGTCGAGGTGCCGGGAGACGATGAATCCGTCCTCGGTGAGTTCGGGACTGGCGATCAGCGCGACGAAGTCCCCGACCTGGAATCCGAGCCGCTCCAGGTCCGCAGCCGTGGACACCTTGCGGTCGATCCGGACCTCGACGTCCTCCCACTGGGTGGGCTGGGTGTCGATCTCGTCGCCGAACGCGTGCCCGGACGCCTTCAGCGGCATCACGGTGCCGGTGAAGAACTCGTCGGGATCGTCGGTGAAGATGCGCACCCGCGCTCCGGTGGCGAACCGCGCGGAGAACGTGCCCACCGGGATCAGCTCGAGTCGGCCGTTGTCCTTGAGGCGGCGCACCATGCAGCCGATGGTGTCGGCGTGCACGACGACAGCCCGTTCGACGGTGTCGGAATCGCCGGGAAGTTCGGCGTTGAGGGCGCCGCGGCGGGTCAGGGTGAACGGCACGCCGAGATCGGTGAAGATCTCGCCGATGAGTTGCATGACGGCGTCGGTGCGCCCGGACGGACTCGGCGTCTGGAGCAACGACAACAAGGTGTCGACCATCCAGTCGCGGTCAGCATCCGGCATCCGTGGCGCAGGCGTCTGTTCGGTTGTTCCGGAACTCACTGAGGCGGCTCCACTGGGTCGGGGTGCCACGCCCAGGGCGTGGCAGCGGTGCGGGGAAAGAGAAGGTCCACGAAAGCCTGTGCGGTGGGCCGTGGTTCGTGATTGGCCAGACCCGGACGCTCGTTGGCTTCGATGAAAACATACTCTTCGCCCTTCACCGAGGGCACCATCAGGTCGATACCGGTCACCGGGATGCCGATGGCATCCGCGGCATCCACCGCGACCTTGGCCAGCGTCGGGTTCAGGTCGTCGGTCACATCGACGATCGTGCCCCCGGTGTGCAGATTGGCGGTGTGGCGCACCACCAGATGCTCGTTGGCCGGCAGCACATCGTCGAGTTCCCAGCCGGCGTCGCGCACGGTGTCCTCGGTGACCGAGTCCATCGGGATCTTCGACTCACCGTGGGTGGCGCCCGCGCGGCGGCGGCTCTGCGCCTCGATGAGCTGGGCGATGGTGTGCTTGCCGCTGCCGATGATCTCGGGYGGTCGGCGCACGGCGGCCGCGATCACCTTGCCGTTGATCACGACGATGCGCAGATCCTCACCCTCGCAACGCTCTTCGATCAATACGTCGGGGCAGTGTTTGCTCGCGACTTCCAGTGCGCGGTCCAGCTCGTCGTGGCGGGTGACACCGACGGTGATGCCGGCGCCCTGCTCACCGCGGGCGGGCTTGACCACGACGGAACCGACCTTCGCCAGGAACCGCTTGTCGTCCTCACCGAAGGTCGCGGTGACGCCGCGGGGCACCCGCACCCCCGCTTCGGCCACCACCTTGCGGGCGATCCGCTTGTCATCGCAGCGGCTCATCGCGACGGCGTTGGTGAGTTCGGACAGGGATTCCCGGGTGGTGATCGAGGTGCCGCCGTGGGTGAGCTGCATGAACCCGGCCTGGGCGTCGAGGATGCGCACCGCGATACCGCGCAGCATGGCCTCGTCGGCGATGATCCGCGCGTACGGGTTGAGCTGGGCGAGTTCCTCCTCGGCTTGGGCCGGGGCGAACAGGCGCTCGTTGATCGCGTTCTTGCGTTTGACGCCGAGTTCCGGGACGCGATCGAAACCCATTCGCTCATACAGCGCGATCGCTGCCGCATTGTCGTGCAGCACAGACAGATCCATCTGGGCGCGGCCGCGGCGGATGAACTCCTCGACCAGCGAGCGCACCAGCAGGCCACCGGCCCCGGGCCGGCACAGGGTCGGGCTGACCGCCAGGCACCACAGCGACGAGCCGTTCTCCGGGTCGTCGAACAGCTGCTGGTGATCGATGCCGGTCACGGTGCCGACCACCGTGTCGGTGTCGTCCTCCACTGCCACCAGGTAGATCATGTGCGGCTCGGACTGGCTGTTGTGCCACATCAGGTCGATATCGGCGGGCACCATCCGGCACTGCAGGTAGATCTCGTTGATGGCGGCGCAGTCGGCGATGCTCTGCACCGGCCGCACCGTGACCCCGGGCAACTCCGGCGGCAGATAGGCCAGGGGTTCGGTGAGGTTCAGTCGGTAGGTGAAGCTCGGGTCGATGAAGAAGTCCTGCGGATTGAGCGCCACGAAGACGTGCGGGGCCTCCAGGTACATGCCGATATCGCGGCGACCGCTGGCTTCGGCGCGTAGCGCTGTGCCCAGCTCGCCGGGATCGTCGAATGTCTGCCCAAAGACCAGCCGACCCCAACCGAGGTCCTGGATGACCTCTTTGGACTCGGTGCCCTTCTCCGGGGTCATCTCGTTGTTACCCCATCCACATGATGCGCCAGCCACAGTTCCAACAGACCGAGTTGCCACAGCGGGTTACCCCGAAGCGGGGTCAGGGAACCATTCGGTTCTGCCAGCAGGCGATCCACTTCGGTCGGGTTGAACAGTCCGCGGGCGCGGGCCCCGTCACTGTGCAGCGCGTCGCGCACCAGGTCCAGGTACGGCCCGGCCAGATGCTTGAGCGCGGGCACCGGGAAGTAACCCTTCGGCCGGTCGATCACCTCGTGCGGGATGACCTTGCGGGCGGCCTCTTTCAACACGCCCTTTCCGTCGTAGGCGGTCTTCAGCGACGGCGGACAGGTGGCCGCGAGTTCGACGAGTTCGTGGTCCAGGAACGGCACCCGGCCTTCCAGGCCCCAGGCCATCGTCATGTTGTCCACCCGCTTGACCGGGTCGTCGACCAGCATCACGGTGGTGTCCAGGCGCAGCGCCCGGTCGGTCGCGGTGGCCGCGCCGGGATGGGCGAAGTGGTCGAGCACGTAGTCGCCTGCGATATCGGCGTCCAGGCGCCGGGCCGGCCCCACCAGGTTGTTCAGCGCCACGTGATCGCGGTCGAAGAATGCCTTGCGGTAGCTGGCGAGCGCGGCGCGCGGGTCGTCATCGGCGGCGTGCGCCATCGGCGGATACCAGTGGTACCCGGCGAAGATCTCGTCGGCGCCCTGCCCGGACTGCACCACCTTGACGTGCTTGCTGACCTCCTGGGACAGCAGGTAGAACGCGACACAGTCGTGGCTCATCATCGGCTCGCTCATGGCGCCGATCGCCCCGGACAGTGCGGGCAGCATGCGGGCGGTGTCGATCCGGATCTGGTGGTGGTCGGTGCCGTAGTGACGGGCGATGACGTCGGAGTACTTGAACTCGTCGCCCTCTTCCCCACCGGCGGCCTCGAACCCGATGGAGAAGGTCGCCAGGCCGTGCTGTCCGGCCTCGGCCAGGAGCCCGACGATCAGGCTGGAGTCCAGACCACCGGAGAGCAGGCAGCCCACCGGCACGTCGGCGACCAGTCGCCGCTCCACCGCGGTGCGCAGCGAGGCAAGGATCGCCTCTTCCCATTCGTTCTCCGACCAGTCGGCACGTTCGGCCGAGCGCTCGAAGATGGGCTCCCAGTACGTGTGCTGGGTGCGGGTGCCGTCGGGCTCGATGCGCATCAGGGTGCCCGGGGGCAGTTTGTGCACGCCCCGCAGGATGGTGTGTGGCGGCGGCACCACCGAGTGGAAGCTCAGATAATGGTGCAGCGCAACGGGATCGATCTCGGTGTCCACCCCGCCCGCGGCCACCAGCGCCGGCAGCGAGGAGGCGAACCGCAGAGCGTCGGAAACCTCGGTCCAGTACAGCGGTTTGATGCCGAGCCGGTCGCGGGCCAGCAGCACCCGGCCGGAGTCGACCTCGGTGATCGCGAAGGCGAACATGCCGAACAGATGCTCGACGACGCGTTCGCCCCACTCGCGGTACCCCTTGAGCACGACCTCGGTATCGCTGTGTGAGAAGAACCGGTAACCCTTGCCGATCAGTTCCTGACGAAGCTGCGGGTAGTTGTAGATGCAGCCGTTGAAGGCGACGGTGAGCCCGAGATCGGGGTCGTGCATGGGCTGTTGGCCGTGACTGGACAGATCGATGATCGCCAACCGGCGATGCCCGAAGGCGATTCCGTCCTGGGCCCAGAAGCCTCCACTGTCCGGGCCTCGCGGCACCATCGATTCGGCCATCTTGGCGATGGCCCCTAGGTCTGCCGACCGGCCGCGAGCAACCTCGCCGGCGATGCCGCACATTCTTTTCGTCCCCCTCGATGGTGTTCGGCCACTCTGGTTCGCGCTGGTCTTACGTTACCGGTGGGGGCCATCGCCAAACGTCTGGCGGTGAAAGGTAGTTAGGCTCACATCCCATGCGAAGGCTCCTTGCCGGTCTCATCTCCGTGATTCTGCTCTGCTCCGTCGGCACCGGCACGGCCGTCGCCGAGTTGGGCGTCGACCAACCCTCGGGCTCGGTACCGATACCGGACGGACCTGCACAGGCGTGGGTGATCGCGGACATGGACAGCGGCGCCGTGCTGGCGTCGAAAGACGGCTACGGACGGTACGCCCCGGCCAGCACCATCAAGGTGCTGCTGGCCATGGTCGTGCTCGACGAATTACCCCTGGATGCGACGGTGGTCGCCAATGAGGCCGACACCCGGGTGGAGTGCAATTGCGCCGGGGTGGCGGCCGGGCAGACCTACTCGGTGCGCCAACTGTTGGAGGGTCTGCTGCTGGTGTCGGGCAATGACGCCGCAAACACCTTGGCGACCATGCTCGGCGGCCGGCCGGCTGCGGTGGCGAAGATGAACGCCAAGGCCGCGGCGCTGGGGGCGCACGCCACGGTGGCCGGCAGCCCGTCGGGGATCGACGGTCCCGGGATCGACATGTGGTCCTCCCCGCACGATCTGGCGGTCCTCTTCCGGGCGGCGATGGCCAACCCGGTGTTCGCGCAGATCACCGCGCAACCGACGGCGGTGTTCCCGGGGAAAGCGGGCGACCGGGTGCTGGTCAATCAGGACGAACTGCTGGGCCGCTATCCCGGCATGCTGGGCGGTAAGACCGGATTCACCGACCTGGCCCGCAAGACCTTCGTCGGCGCCGCCCAACGCGACGGCCGGCGCCTGGTGGTCGCGTTGATGTTCGGGTTGATCCACGAGGGCGGCCCGACCTATTGGGATCAGGCGTCGGCGTTGCTGGACTGGGGGTTCRCCCAGGACCGCGCGGCCACCGTCGGGGCGCTCTAGTCGAGACCCGACGGATACCGTCCCGCGCACGTTTCGAGTCCTGCCGACCGTAGCCTTCGCACGTGCGACATCTGCTCGCGGCGACCGCGCTCGCCCTCAGCACGGTCATCGCGGCGCCCGCACAGGCCGCACCCGCCGTGGAACCCGTTGGCGCGCAATCGTTCACCAACGGCCCGGCCCAGGCGTATCTGCTCGCCGACCTGGACACCGGCGCCGTTCTCGCCGCCAAGGATCCGGGCGGTTCCTACGCTCCGGCCAGCACCATCAAGGTGCTGCTGGCGATGGTGGTGCTCGACAATCTGCGGCCCGACAACTTCGCGCGCGCCAACGCCTCGCACACCAAGGTCGAATGTTCCTGTGTGGGCTTGAAACCGGGCCAGCCCTACACGGTGACGCAGTTGCTCAGCGCGCTGCTCATGGTGTCGGGCAATGACGCGGCGAACATGCTTGCCGACATGTTGGGCGGCCAGCGGGCGGCGGTCGCCGCGATGAACCGCAAGGCCGTCGGCGCCGGCGCGCGCGGCACGAAGGCGTCGTCGCCGTCCGGTCTGGACGGCCCCGGCTGGGAGTCGATCACCACCCCGCACGATCTGGCCGTCATCTTCCGCGCCGCGCTGCGCTACCCGCTGATCGCGCAGATCATGCGGTCGGAGTCCGCACCGTTCCCGGGTAAGGCGCTGTCGAACCAGAACGAGCTGCTGACGCGGTACCCGGGCGACCTGGGCGGCAAGACGGGGTTCACCAACCGGGCCCGCAAGACCTACGTCGGGGCAGCTCAACGCGGGAACCGCCGACTGGTTGTGGTACAGATGTACGGAACCGGTGACCTGTACGGCCAGGCGATCAGCCTGTTGGACTGGGGATTCAGCCAACCCTGAGGGGGAGCTCCCCACAACCGCCCCCAACCAAGTAAGGTCACCCTAATTTGAACGCCGGACACCCGTCCAGGCGCGTAAAACAAGGGGGACGACGTGTCCGGCCAGGCTGATCTCTCACTCATCGTCGCCTTCGGCACCGATATGGGGAATTCCGAAGACGCCGCGATGACGTTCGCCGAGGCTGTCGGCGACATCGGCATCGAGGTCG
Source organism: Mycobacterium sp. P4_H6 (assembly GCF_056400845.1). NCBI lineage: Bacteria > Bacillati > Actinomycetota > Actinomycetes > Mycobacteriales > Mycobacteriaceae > Mycobacterium > Mycobacterium sp. P4_H6. The sequence continues at coordinate 24,897 of NZ_JBFUKN010000060.1, forward strand.
AAGCGGTGGAACTCAACCAGGTCGAGGTCTCCGAGCTGCAGAACACCACCCACTTCATCACGGTGGTGTCCACCTTCGGCGAGGGCGAGTTCCCCGATTCGGCGACGCTGTTCTGGGAGGCACTCAGCGCCGACACCGAACGCCTCGAGCACCTTAACTTCGCGGTCCTGGCGCTCGGCGACAGCTCCTACGAATTGTTCTGCAATGCCGGCCTGCTGCTCGATCAGCGCCTGGAGGAATTGGGCGCCAAGCGGATGACCGACCGCGTCGATGTGGACGGCTTCTACGAGGAGCCGGCCAAGGCGTGGACCGCCGAACTGGTCAAGCTGCTGACCGCCGAGCAGGGCGAGGGAAGCGCGGAGGACTCCGCGGCAGCACCCGTCCCCGTCCCCGAACGTGCCGAACCCCGCGAACGCAACGTTCCGGTCGTCGCGCGCCTCGCGGTCAACCGGTGGCTCAATGCGACCGAGTCCGACAAGGAGGTCCGGCACTTCGAGGTGGACCTCACCGGGACCGGGATCACCTATCAGGCAGGCGATTCCATCGCGGTGCACGCCACCAACGATCCGGCTCTGGTCGAGGCGCTGCTGGCCGGACTCGGCGTCGGTGCGGATTACGCGGTCAACGGTCATGACAAGCCGCTGGGCACCCTGCTCACCGAACACTTCGAGATCCGCACGCCGTCACGCGCGCTGCTCAGCCTGGCCGCCTCGCGCACCCCCGATGAGACGGTCGCCGAGACCCTGCGGTCCGGGGACACCCACGGCGGCACCGAGGGTTCCTGGCTGTACGGCAAGGACGTCCTGGACATCATCGGGTTGGCCGACGTGAAGGTCGACGAGGTCATCGACACGCTGCGTCCACTGCAGTTCCGCGATTACTCGATCGCCAGTAGCCCGCTGGCTCACCCCGACAGCGTCCACCTGACCGTGGCCAGCGTGCGCTACGACGTCCAGGGCCGTCGGCACGGCGGTGTCGCCTCCACCTTCCTGGCCGACCGCTGCGAGGACGTGCTGGTGCACCTGCGGCCCAACAACCATTTCCGGCTGCCCGCCGGTGATGTGCCGATCATCATGATCGGCCCCGGCACCGGCATAGCACCCTTCCGCGCGTTCTTGCAGGAGCGCAAGGCCAGTTCCGCGACGGGCCGGTCATGGCTGTTCTTCGGTGACCGCCGCCGCGCGACCGACTACCTGTACGGCGAAGAACTCGAGGAGTTCGTCGCCTCCGGTGTGCTGACCCGGCTGGACCTGGCTTTCTCGCGCGATCAGGACGCCAAGGTGTATGTGCAGCAACGTATTCAGGAGAATGCCGAGGAGTTCTACGGCTGGCTGCAGGACGGTGCACACGTGTACGTGTGCGGGGATGCCGACCGGATGGCCAAGGATGTGGACGCCGCCCTACACGATGTGATCGCCCGAGTCGGCCGGCTGGATGCCGCGGCCGCGCACAGCTACGTCAACGACATGATCAAGAGCCACCGCTACGTGCGCGACGTGTACTGAGCTACTTCCAGACCCGGCCGCGCAGGATCACCAGATCCGGGTTGCCCACCCCGACCTCGCGGGGGTCCTCGGCGAAGCACAGCAGGTCCGCGGATGCGCCGTGTTCCAAGGCCGGTCGCCCCAGCCAGGCCCGCGCGTCCCAGCTCGCCGCACCCAGTGCCTGCGTCGGGCTCATCCCGACACCCTTGAGCGCGTCGATCTCATCACCGATGCGGCCGTGCTTGACCATGCCGCCGGCATCGGTGCCCGCGTAGATCGGCACCCCGGCGTCGTGGGCGGCGCCCACGCGCTGCTTGCAGGACGCGTAGAGGTCGCGCATGTGCTTGGCGTAGGTCGGGTACTTTCCGGCGGCATCGGCGATCCCGGGGAAGTTGTCGATGTTGATCAGCGTGGGCACCAGCGCGGTGCCGTGCTCCAGCATCAGCTCGATGGTGTCCTCGGTGATGCCGGTACCGTGCTCGATGCAATCGATGCCGGCGTTGATCAGCCCGGGCAGCGCATCCTCACCGAACACGTGCGCGGTGACGCGCGCCCCGTTGGCGTGCGCGGCCGCGATCGCCTCGACCAGCACGTCATCGGACCACAGCGGCGCCAGGTCGCCCACTCCCCTGTCGATCCAGTCGCCGACCAGCTTCACCCAGCCGTCGCCCCAGCGTGCCTGCTCGGCGACATAGGCCGGCAGCTGCGTCTCGTCCTCGATATCGATCGGCAGGCCGGGCATGTAGCGCTTGGGCCGGGCCAGGTGCCTGCCGGCGCGGATGATGCGCGGCAGGTCTTCGCGGTCATCGAGGCTGCGGGTGTCCACCGGGGAACCGGCGTCACGCAGCAGCAGGGCGCCGGCGCCGCGTTCGGTCTCGGCCTGTTCGATCGCTTCCTCGAAAGTGGTCGCGCCGCCGGGCCCGAGCCCGACATGGCAGTGCGCATCAACCAGACCGGGGATGATCCAGCCGCCGTCAAAGACGGTGTCGGCGTTGGCGATCGACTCGGCCGACAGCGTGCCCCGGTGAATCCACCACTGCACCTCCTCGCCATCGGGTAGGCCCCGGCCGCGAAGATGCAGCGGCTGCATATCTAGTTCTGCCCCGGGAATTTCAGCTTGGACAGATCGATGTTGGCCAGACCCGGCGGTAACTCGTCCAGGCCCTTGGGCATCCCGGTCAGGTCCGGGAACCCGGCGGGCAGACCCGCGCCCATCGGATTCTTTGGCGGCGTCGGCCCGCGGCCCTTCTTCTTGCCGGCCTGCTTGTTCTTGCCCTTGCCGGCCTTGCGCGGGGAGCTCTTGCGCCCGAACGGCATTCCCATCTGGCCTGCCATCTGGGACATCATCTTGCGGGCCTCGAAGAAACGGTCGACGAGCTGGTTGACCTCGCCCACCGAGACACCGGATCCGTTGGCGATGCGCAGCCGGCGCGAGCCGTTGATGATCTTCGGGTCGGCCCGCTCGGCGGGCGTCATGCCACGGATGATGGCCTGCACGCGGTCGAGCTGGCTGTCGTCGACGGCGGCCAGCGCGTCCTTCATCTGGCCGGCGCCGGGCAGCATGCCGAGCAGGTTGCCGATCGGGCCCATCTTGCGGATCGTGAGCATCTGCTCGAGGAAGTCCTCCAGCGTCAGCTCACCCGAGCCGATCTTGGCCGCCGCGGCTTCGGCCTGTTCGGCGTCGAAGTGCTGTTCGGCCTGCTCGATGAGCGACAGCACGTCGCCCATGCCAAGGATGCGGCTGGCCATCCGGTCGGGGTGGAAGACGTCGAAGTCTTCGAGCTTCTCACCGCTGGAGGCGAAGAGGATCGGCACGCCGGTGATCTCGCGGACCGACAGCGCAGCACCACCGCGGGCGTCACCGTCGAGCTTGGTCAGCACGACGCCGGTGAATCCGACGCCGGATCCGAAGGCCTCGGCGGTGGTGACGGCGTCCTGGCCGATCATCGCGTCAAGCACGAACAGCGTCTCGTCGGGCGTGACGGCGTCGCGGATGGCCGCGGCCTGGCTCATCAGCTCCTCGTCGATACCGAGACGGCCCGCGGTGTCGACGATGACGACGTCGTAGTGCTTGGACTTGGCTTCGGCCAGGCCGGCGGTGGCCACCGAGACCGGATCGCCGGTGGTCATCTGGTCGATGGTCACGCCGTCGGGTGAGACCCCCGGGTGCGGTGCGAACACCGCGACACCGGCGCGCTCGCCGACGATCTGCAGCTGGCGCACCGCGCCGGGGCGCTGCAGGTCACAGGCCACCAGCAGCGGGGTGTGCCCCTGCGCCTTGAGCCATTTGGCGAGCTTTCCGGCCAGCGTCGTCTTACCGGAACCCTGCAGACCGGCGAGCATGATCACCGTCGGTGGGTTCCTGGCGAACGCGAGCTGCCGGGTCTCCCCGCCGAGGATGCCGACGAGCTCCTCGTTGACGATCTTGACGACCTGCTGGGCCGGGTTCAGCGCGGCCGAGACCTCCGCGCCCTTGGAGCGGTCCTTGATGCGGCCGACGAAGGCGCGCACCACGGGCAGCGACACGTCGGCTTCGAGCAGGGCCAGCCGGATCTCCCGCGCGGTGGCGTCGATATCGGCTTCAGTCAGCCGACCTCGGGCGCGCAGGCCCTGCAGTGCACCGGTCAACCGGTCAGAGAGCGATTCAAACACCTGATAAGCCTAACGGTCGGAGTTCTGGCCCGAGGCGGCCCGCTGACGCTAATCTGTCAACGCACGATGACAGATTTGGCCGGAGGCCCCCATGACAGCGATCGACGTCCCCCTCCCCGAGGTGCGCAGCAACCTCGACGAGCCGACGAGCGTCACGCACATCAGCCAGTGCACGCTGTGTGAGGCGCACTGCGGAATCCACGTGACGGTCACCGATGACCAGGTCAGCAGAATCGCCGGCAACCCCGACGATGTGTTCTCCAAGGGCTACATCTGTCCCAAGGCGACCGCGATGGGCGGCCTGCACCACGACCCCGACCGGCTGCGCACGCCGATGCGACGGGTCGGGGACTCCTTCGAACCGGTCAGCTGGGCCGAGGCCTTCACCGAGATCGGCGCCCGGCTGCGGCGTGTCCGCCGCCGGCACGGCGTGCGCGCGCTGGGCATGTACCTGGGCAACCCCGCCGCGCACAGTTCGGGCGCCATGTACGGGCTCGCGCTGCGCATCGCGCTGCTCACCCCGAACTTCTATTCGGCGTCGTCCATCGACCAGATGCCGCACGAGTACGCCGCGTGGCGGGTGTTCGGGTCCAACGTGCTGGTGCCGATCACCGATATCGACCGCACCCAGCGGCTGGTGATCCTGGGCGCCAACCCGGCGGTGTCCAACGGCTCGCTGTCGATCATGCCCGGCGCCAGACGGCGGATCAAAGCGGTGCGGGACCGCGGCGGCAAGGTGGTGGTCATCGATCCCCGCCGCACCGAGACCACCCGGCTGGCCGATCAGCACGTCGCGGTGCGCCCGGGCGGTGACCTCTACCTGCTGCTGGGCATGCTCCATGTACTGATCAACGAGAACCTCTGCGACACAGCGGCCCTCGACACGATCACGACGGGCCGGCAAGACCTCGCCGACCTGGTCGAGCACGCCACCCCGGAAGCCATGGCCGCTTGCGCCGGTGTCGAGGCCGACGAGATCCGGACACTGGCCCGCGAGCACGCCGCCGCCGAATCGGCGGCCATCTACGCCCGTATCGGCATCTGCCAGCAGGAAACCGGGACGCTGGTGAGTTGGCTGGTCATGGTGATCAACACCGTCACCGGCAACCTGGACCGGCCGGGCGGCACCATGTTCTCCACCCCGATCGTCGATGTGCCGCGGCTGGCCAAGTTCATCCCCGTCGGGCACGGCCTGTGGACCGACCGCTCCGGCCGGTACAAGGCATTCCGCGCCGAACTGCCCGCGGTGGCGATGGCCGACGAGATCCTCACCGAGGGCGCGGGGAAGATCCGGGCGATGATCACCTACGCCGGGAATCCGGTGTCCTCGATCCCGCAGAAGAGCCGTCTGGCCGAGGGCCTGGCGCAGCTGGATCTGTATGTGGCCGTGGACATGTACATCACCGAGACGACCCGGCACGCCGACTTCATCCTGCCGCCGGTGTCCCCACTGGAGCGCGAGGATGTCGGGCTGCTCACCACGGTGTTCAGCGTGCGCAACAACATTCGCTATCAGCACCGCACCTTCGAACCGGCGATCGGCGCCCTGGAGGACTGGGAGATCCTGAGCCGGTTGACCTTCGAATTACTCCCGGCCCCACTTCGCCAGCTCGCCGCGCCGCTGCGCGAGAAGTTCATCGCCTTCGCCAATCCGCTCCGGGTCACCGCCGCCGCGCTGGCCACCGGTCCGTACGGCCGGCTGCGGCGCGGCCGCAAGGGCGTCACCATGAAGGCGCTGCGCAACAGTGCCGGCGGTATCGATCTCGGCCCGCTGCAACCCCGACTGGACAAGGTGCTGGCCACCTCGGACCGCCGGGTGCATCTGGCACCCGCGGAGTTCATCGCCGACGCCGCCGCCCGGCTGGCCACCCCGGACGAGGAGCCCGGGGACGGCCGGTTGCAGCTGATCGGCCGACGCAACCTGCGCAGCAACAACTCCTGGCTGCACAATGTGCCGTCGATGACGGGCGGCAACAACACGTGCACGGTGCTGATGCACCCCGATGACGCGGCGACGCGTGGACTGGCCCAGGGCGACACCGTGCGCATCACCTCGGAAACCGGGCACATCGACATACCGCTGGACATCAGCGACGAGATGCGGGCGGGCACGGTCGCCGTGCCGCACGGGTGGGGACACCGCGACACCGGCTGGCAGCACGCGAACACGTTGGGTGGCGCCAACGTCAACGATCTGCACGACCCCGATCAGGTGGACACCTTCACCGGGACGGCGGCGGTGAACAACACCTGGGTCACGGTCGCCCCGGCCTAACTGGCTTCGGGCACCTTTTTCGGCGGTGGTGCGGGCAGCATCGCGTACAGATCGCGTTCCAGATCGGCACGCGCCTCGGCGATCTTGGCGGCGTCCTCACCGGCGGTCAGAGCGGGCACCGTGATGCTGAAGACGTCGATCACCACCGAGCCCAGGGTGGTGACCTTGGCCCAGTTGATGTCCAGGCCGTCGCGTTCGATGACGGCGGTGAGCCGCGCCAGCAGACCGGGCCGGTCGGAGGCGCGGATCTGGACGAAGAACTCACCGGGTGCGCCGCCGTCGGTCCACAGGATGCGCGGCGGGGCGATGGTGTGGTTGACCGGCACCGAGGCCGGGGTCTCCCCCGCCCGGTGCGGAGCAGCCGCCGCGCTTTCCAGGTCCCGCCGCTCAAGGGTCTCGATGACGTCGAGCTGACCGTCCAGGGCCAGGATGAACTGCTGGCGCAGCAGTTCGGCGGCCGGTGGCGTACCGAAGTGCGGTGAGACCGCGAAGGTGTTGATGGCCACCCCGTCGCGGCTGTTCACCGACGCCGAGTGCACCCGAAGGGCGTGCAGCGCCAACACACCGGCGGCCTTGGACAGCAGACCGCGGCGGTCCGGGGCGATCATCGTGACGTTGTGGATGTGCGGGCCTTCACCGGCCACCATCTCGACATGGACCACCCCGTCGGCGGCCAGTTCCAGGTAGCGGGGGTCGACGGGATCCGGTGTGGGCAGCGGTTCGCCGGCCATCACCAGCCGGCACCGGCGCACCAGATCACCGATGAGCGAGGACTTCCAGTCCCCCCACACCCCGGGTCCGGTGGCCAACGAGTCCGCCTCGGCCAGCACGTGCAGCAGTTCCAGTAGTTGGTAGTCGCCGCCGAGCGCGTCGACGACGGTGGCAATGGTCTTGGGGTCCTGCAGGTCTCGGCGGGTGGCGGTGTCGGGCAGCAGCAGGTGGTAGCGCACGATCTTGGACAGCACCTCGACATCGGAGGGCCACAGGCCCAGTCGGGTGCCGATCTGGGTGGCCAGTTCGGCTCCGATGACGCTGTGGTCGCCGCCGCGCCCCTTGCCGATGTCGTGTACCAACGCACCGAGCACCAGCAGGTCCGGGCGGGACACCCGGGTGGTGAATGCACTTGCCCGGGAAACGGTTTCGACCAGGTGCCGGTCGACGGTCCAGATGTGCACGACATCGCGCGGCGGCAGGTCGCGCACCGCACCCCATTCGGGGAACAGCCGTCCCCACAGGCCGGTGCGGTCCAGCGCTTCGATGGTGTTCACCGCGGCGGGCCCGGCGGACAGCAGCACCAGCAGGTCCTTGAGCGCCTCGCGCGGCCACGGGGTGCGCAGTTCGGGTGCGGCACCGGCGAGCCGGCTGAGCGTCGATGCGGCGATCGGCAGCGCGGTGGTGGCCGAGGCGGCGGCCACCCGCAGGATCAGGCCGGGGTCGCGTTCGGGCTTGGCGTCGCGGGCCAGGATCACCTCGCCGGCGAACTCGATGACTCCCTCGTCGAGCGGTCGGCGAGCCGGGCGGCGCAGCGCGGCGAATCCGCGGCGCGGCAATGCGTTTCCCGCGGTGCGGATACCGGCATCGACGTAGTAGCTGATGGTGCGTGCGGCATCGGAGATGGTGCGGGCCAGGTCGAACCGGTCCCCGATGCGCAGGGCGGCGCCGATCTCATCGGCGTACTGGGCCAGCACCTGTTCGCGGCCGCGCTTGGAGACGCGGTGCAGTTCGGTGCGGACGTTGAGCAGCGCGAGATGGGCCTCGCCGAGGGTGCCGGTGGGTGAGGCCAGCAGCCGGCTCGGGTAGACGTCGGCGAGTTGGGCGATGGCCAGGCCGTTGAGCAGCTGCACATCACGCAGGCCTCCGCGGCCGTTCTTCAGGTCCGGCTCGGCGCGATGCGCGATCTGTCCGCTGCGTTCCCAGCGGGCGCGGGTGTGCTCGACGAGTTCCTCGTAACGCGAGGCGATTCCGATGCGCCACTGGCGCCGCGCCCCGCCGGTGAGCAGCGCGGACAGTTCGGCGTCACCGGCGATGTGGCGGGCGTCGAGCATGGCCATCCCGGCGGAGATGTCCTCGCCGGCCACCTGCAGCGCCTCGGGCACCGTGCGCACGCTGTGGTCGATGTGAATGTTGGCGTCCCACAGCGGGTACCAGAGCAGTTCGGCGACCTGGGAGACGATATCGGCCGGCATGTTGTCGTGCAGCAGCATGAGGTCGAGGTCGGAGTATGGCAGCAGTTCGCCACGTCCCAGGCCGCCGGTGGCCACGATGGCGAACCCGCTGGTGGGGGTGATGCCGATCTCGGCGGCCTTGGTGGACAACCAGAATTCGTTGAGGTCGAGCAGCGCGTCGCGCAGTGCGGCTGAATCCAGTTGCTTGCCACCGATGTCGAGCAGTTGTTTCGATGCCTTGGCCAGATCATTGGCCGGACGCGGCGATCCCGCTGCCGGAGCCTCCCATCGGGAAGCTCCAGCAGCGGGATCTGGTGTCTGATCAGTCATTTCGGTCCTCCCCCGGCCCTACGTTCGAACGGTCACATATTTGGCCGGGAAACGACCCTCCAGCTGATTAGAGTGCGTCGACTCCCCGCTCACCGGTGCGCACACGCACAACGGTGTCCACGGGGCTCACCCACACCTTGCCGTCACCGATCTTTCCGGTGCGGGCCGCCTGCACGATGACGTCCACCACCTTGTCCACGGCGGAGTCGTCGACGACGACCTCGACGCGCACCTTCGGCACGAAGTCCACCGAATACTCGGCGCCACGGTAAACCTCGGTGTGGCCCTTCTGGCGTCCGTAGCCCTGCACCTCGCTGACGGTCATTCCGAGAATGCCCGTCTGCTCCAGGCCCGTCTTGACGTCTTCAAGAGTGAACGGTTTGACGATCGCAGTGATCAGTTTCATTTAGTCGATTCCTTCCAGGACTCAGTCAATTGTTCCCGATCATGCGAGTTCATAAGCGGTTTCTGCGTGCTCGGTCTCATCGATACCGGTGTCTTCGTCTTCCTTGGTGACTCGCCAGCCTAGTGGCTTGACCACGAAGGCGATGATCGTCGTCAGTACGGCGGTGAACAGCAGTGCCACTCCGGCGATCACGATCTGGACGACCAGCTGCTTGTAGTCGCCGCCCACGAACAGGCCGGCGTCGGTGGCGAAGAAGCCCAGCGCGACGGTGCCCCACAGGCCGGAGACGAGGTGCACGCCGACGACGTCGAGCGAATCGTCGTAGCCGAACTTGTACTTCAGACCGATTGCCAAGGCCGACAACACACCGGCGATGGCACCGACGACCAGCGACCAGACCGGGGTCAGGTTGCCGCAGGCAGGGGTGATGGCGACCAGACCGGCGACCACACCCGAGGCGGCACCCACGCTGGTGGCGTGGCCGTCACGCAGACGCTCCACGATCAACCAGCCGAGCATCGCGGCGGCGGTGGCGGCGGTGGTGTTGACCCACACCAGACCGGCCAGCATGTCGGCGCCACCCTCGGAACCGACGTTGAAGCCGAACCAGCCGAACCACAGGATGGCGGCGCCGAGCATCACGAACGGGATGTTGTGCGGACGGAACGCGGTCTTGCCGAAGCCGGCCCGCTTGCCCAGCAGCACCGCGAGAACCAGCGCGGCCATACCGGCGTTGATGTGAACGACTGTGCCACCGGCGAAGTCGATGGGTGCGACGTTGGCCGCGCCTTCCTCGTCGACACCGAACAGCTTGGCCGCCAGACCCTGCTCGTTGGCCGACAGCAGACCGCCGCCCCAGACCATGTGCGACAGCGGGAAGTACACGAAGGTGACCCAGAGGCCGCCGAAGACCAGCCAGGTGCCGAACTTCATGCGCTCGGCGACCGCGCCGCTGATGAGCGCGACGGTGATGACCGCGAAGGTGAGCTGGAAGGCGACCCACACAATGGCCGGCACGGTGCCGAAGCCGCCGTAGACGAAGCTCTCAACGCCGTTGATCTCGCGGACCTCGGCGAGCTGGTTCACGCCGAACAGCGAGAACGGGCTGTCGAAGAAGAGGCCGGGCTGGTCACCGGTGTGTCCCGCGGAGAAGGACATCGAGTAGCCCCACAGCACGTAGATGACGCTGACCAGGCCCAGCGAGCCGAACGACATCATCATCATGTTCAGGACGGACTTCTGCCGGGACAGACCACCGTAGAAGAACGCGAGGCCGGGCGTCATGAACAACACCAGGGCTGCCGAGATGAGGACCCACGCGGTGTTACCGGTGTCCAATCCATCCGGGCCGAACGGCAGGAAACTATCGTCCGGCAAAGCCGTGACGACGTCGCTTAAGGCAAAGACCACTTTGTGTGAACCTCCTCGGGATTTCGCCGACGAATCGGCCTCCCGAAGAGACTCTTTTGCCCGCGTTTCATCCGTGGTTCACAGATGTTTCGCTGGGGTGAACGGATTGGCCTTGTCTGTTACACGTGTGTTTCTGGGTTGCGAAACGGCTATCCGAGGAGGGCGTCGACGAACGCGGCGGGCTCGAACGGCGCCAAATCGTCGGGTCCTTCGCCCAATCCGACGAGCTTGACGGGCACGCCGAGTTCCTGCTGAACGCGGAAAACGATGCCGCCCTTGGCCGTGCCGTCGAGCTTTGTCAGCACCACCCCGGTGATGGCGACGACCTCGGCGAAAACCTTGGCCTGCGGCAGGCTGTTCTGTCCGATGGTGGCGTCCAGCACCAGCAGCACCTCGTCGACCTTGGCGCGCTTCTCGACCACGCGTTTGACCTTGCCGAGCTCGTCCATCAACCCGGTCTTGGTGTGCAGGCGTCCGGCGGTGTCGATGACGACGACGTCGGCGCCGTTCTGGATGCCCTTGTCGACGGCGTCGAACGCGACCGAGGCCGGGTCGGCGCCCTCGGGTCCGCGCACGGTATCGGCGCCGACACGGGAACCCCAGCTCTGCAGCTRATCGGYGGCGGCGGCGCGGAAGGTGTCCGCGGCGCCGAGCACCACACGGCGCCCGTCGGCGACCAGGACGCGGGCCAGCTTGCCGACGGTGGTGGTCTTGCCGGTGCCGTTGACGCCGACGACGAGCAGCACCGAGGGCTTGTCCTCATGCGGCAGTGCGCGGATGGAGCGGTCCAGATCGGGGCGCAGTTCGGAGATCAGCACCTCCTTGAGCACGGCGCGGGCGTCGGCCTCGGTGCGCACCGAGGCACTGGCC
>NZ_JBFUKN010000061.1:0-36213 GCF_056400845.1 Mycobacterium sp. P4_H6
GACACCGCCTGATAGGTGGTCATGGTGGTGGCGGCCYGCACCCACATTCGCACATAGTCGGCTTCGTTGACGGCGATCGGGATGCTGTTGATGCCGAAGAAGTTGGTGGCCACCAGCACGCCGCGGGTGGCGTGGTTGAGCGCCAGTTCGGGCAGGGTGGGCATGGTCGCCAGCGCGGTCGCGTACGCCGCGGCCGCCGTCTCGTGCTGTGCCGCGGTCGCGGCACTGTTCGCACTCGCCTGCGCCAGCCAGCCCAGGAAGGGGGAGTGCGCGACGATGTACTGCTGGGCGCTCGGGCCTTCCCACCCACCGGCCTGCACAGTGCCCAGGGTGGCTGTCAGTTCGGCTGCCGCGGTGGCATATTCGATGCTCAGCTGATGCCATGCCGCAGCGGCGGCCAGGAGTGGGCCCGCACCGGGGCCGCTGCTCAGGAGTGCTGAATGGACCTCGGGTGGCACTGCCATCCACATCATGAAAGCGACTATGACACAGGCAAACTCGCAGTCAGGTCCCCACGTTTTTGATTGGGGAGAGTGGCACTCAGTTTGCCGGGCACCCGAACTCTGGGTCGGGGGTCAGCCGTTCTGGCAGATCTTCCACTGGTCGTCGCGGAACTGGAGGTCGAAGCTCCGGGTGGAACGTGTCTGCGGCGCGTTGGCCATGAAGGTGGTGACGTTCGCCTCGGCGTGGTCGTTCACCACGACCACCTCGTCGATGCTGGCCACCACCGGGTACTGCTTGGCGGCCGAGACCCGCTTGTGGGTCTCGGTCCACGAGCGGTCGTCGTACTGGACGTAGCTGTCCCTGGTGGCGCCGCAGGTGATGCCCCGCAGCGCGGCCAGGTCACCTTTCTGGATGGCGACGTCGAAGCTCTCGATGGTGGAACGGACCTGGTCTTCCTGCGAGGTGGCGTTGGCGCCACCGCGGGTCAGCAGCACCGTGCCCAGTACGGCGAGCGCCACCAGCGCGGCGATCACCAGCACGACGGCGATCACCCAGCCCCAGCTGCGCCGCGCCCGAGGCGGCTTGGGTGCATCATCGCGCGGCGGAATAACCTGCGGTGCAGCCACTTTGGAGCTGTCGGTGAACGCGGTGCTGTCGATCATCTCGGTGGGTTCACCGGCAGCGAAGATCTCGGTGGGAGGCTCGGGCACCGATTGGATGATCTGGGTGGAGCCGTCGAAACCCGACGGCGCGGTGAACCGGCGTTCCGACGAATCGTCGGTCTCCGGTGCATCCGGATCGGGTTCCTGCTTGCCGCCTTCGGGCTCTGTTGGGTTCGACATCCCTACTGCAGTCCTCCCTCGTGATGCTTCAGCGCAAGCCTAATCACAGCCGGCATACGCCCGCACGGCACAATAGGCCTATGACGCGAATGGGCGACCTGCTGGGGCCGGATCCGGTGCTGCTACCGGGCGATACAGAAGCTGAGGGCGAACTGGAGGCCGGTGAGAAGGCGGCGATCGTCGCCGCGGCGCACCCGAGTGCCTCGGTGGCCTGGGCGACGCTCGCCGAGCAGGCGCTGACCGAGGACCAGCCGGTGGCCGCCTACGCATATGCCCGCACCGGGTATCACCGCGGACTCGACCAGCTGCGCCGCAACGGCTGGAAGGGGTTCGGTCCGGTGCCGTACGCGCACGAACCCAACCGTGGCTTCCTGCGTTGCGTGGCCGCCCTGGCGCGGGCCGCCCAGGAGATCGGTGAGACGCCCGAGTACGCGCGTTGCCTGGATCTGCTCGATGACTGCGACCCGTCCGCGCGCGCCGCGCTCGGGGTCAACTAGCAGTTCTTCGCACCGCAATCGCCGACGCCGCCGGGCGGCTCGACCTGAACGGTGGCGTGTTCGAGGCCGCGCGCGGCCAGCACCGCCTGGGCGTCGACCAGTACCCGGGCGGCGTCGTGGGTGCTGGTCAGGTGCGCTGTTGCCATGTCCCGGCCGGGCACCAGGGTCCACACGTGCAGGTCATGCACCTCGGTGACACCGGGGACGTCCTGCAAGGCGGTGCGCAACTCGTCGACGTCGATGTGGGCCGGCGATGACTCGCTGAGGATCCGTAGCGCGGCCCGGGCGAGGGCGAAGGCCCGCGGCAGTACCCACAGTGCGACCAGGACGGCGACGACGACGTCGGCATACGGCCAGCCGGTGGTGACGGTGACGATGCCCGCGATCAGCACCCCGATGCTGCCCACGGTGTCGGCGACGACCTCCATGTAGGCGCCCTTGACGGCCAGGCTGTGCTCGGAGTCCGCGCGCAGCAACAGCACCACGACGGCGTTGGCGGCCAGGCCGGCCAGCGCGACGACGATCAGCGGCACACCGGGGACATCGGGTGCGTCCCCGAGTCGCTCGAAGGCCTCGTAGAGGATGAATCCGGCAACACCCAGCAGCAGCGCGGCGTTGGCGACGGCGGTGAACACCTCGGCGCGGTGCCAGCCGTAGGTGCGGGCCGCGGAGGTGGATCCGCGGCGGGCCAGCAGCACGGCGGTCAGGCCCATGAACATCGCGACCAGGTCGGTGAGCATGTGCCCGGCGTCGGCGAGCAATGCGATCGAGTTGATTGTCAGCGCGGTGACCAGTTCCAGCACGAAGAACGCGCCGAGGATCGCCGCGCCGATGATCATCCGGCCGACGCGCGTGTCACCGCCGCCGTGGCTGTGGTCGTGTCCAGCTCCCATGCAGCCGAATATATGCGTAAAGTCGCATATGTTGCAAGACTCAGAGCCAGGCCGACCAGAACCGGGTGAGTCCGCCGCCGATCGATACCAGCGAGCCGTTGATCCCGGACAGGTCGACGAACCAGAACACCACCGAGAAGAACACCTGGTTGAGCTGCGGCACCAGCAGCACGATGAGCAGGATCAGGAAACCCCAGCCCTTGACCGGCTCCAGGGCGCGCTGGGTGTCCGGCTTGAGATGCGGTTCCAGCGCGCCGTAGCCGTCCAGGCCCGGAATCGGCAGCAGGTTCAGCAGCACCGCGGTCACCTGCAGAAAGCCCAGGAAGGCGACACCGCCCCAGAACACCAGATGAGCCGGGTCGTAGAACAGGCTCACCGCGGCCAGCAGCAGCACCGCCAGCACCACATTGGCCAGCGGGCCGGCCAGACTGACCTGGGTGCGCTGCCGTGCCGTCATCCAGCCGGTGCGCACGTAGACCGCACCACCGGGCAGGCCGATGCCGCCCAGGGCGATGAAGAGCAGCGGCAATCCGAGCGAGAGCATCGGGTTGGAGTATTTGAGCGGGTTCAGCGTCAGATAGCCGCGCACCGCGATGTCGTGGTCGCCGAACTTCCACGCCGTGTAGGCGTGGCCGAACTCGTGCAGGCACAGCGACACCAGCCACCCCGCGACCACCAGGACGAACACCGCGGCATAGGACAGCGGCTCGATGGCGTCCCCGCAGAACCAGGCCAGCCCGCCACCCGCGAGGGTGAGCGCGACGATCCCCAGGAAGATCGGGCTGGGTCGTACCGACTGGCGCAGCGGACGGATGTTCACGTTTCGACGCTACCTACTTCACGGCCAACCAGCCTTCCGTGTGGCGGTAGAACGTCGACCGTCGCAGCGCGCGGGTGCTCGGGTCGCCGTCGCGGACCACGAAGGCACCGGTGGTCCCGAGCTGCGCGGCGCGCCCGGTCACCCAGCGCTTCGGCCGCATGCCCGAGGACAGCACCGTCGCACGCAGGCCGGGCATCGTTCCGATCGGCTCGATCCGCACCGCGGTCGCCTCACCGTCGAAGAGCACCGTGTCGTCCACGACGGCCTCGCCCTCCAGCCCGGTCTCGCCCACCCACAGCCCGACGCCGACGAGCGCGCGCCCGGAGTCGTCGCGGATCAGCGGTACCCGGGTGGCGGCGCGTGTGAGGGCCGCGCGGGCCGCGCGCCACCCGCTCGGCAGCCCGTAGGCGCGGGTGGCGGGGGTGCGCCGGCGCGGTACGAACGCCACCTCGACATCCAGTTTTTCGGCCTTCAACAGTGAGGTGAGTACTGCGGCGAGGTCCTTGTCGGTGCCCACCACGACGATTCGGCGAGCCGTCACGGCGGCCGCAATCTGACCGGTTTCTTGCACCGTCACCGCAGGTAGATGGCCTAATGCGCGGGGTGGGCGGCGCCCGCCGAACAGCAACACTGCGCAATCTGGCCGGCCGTTTGTGGTGGTCAAGGCCTCTCCTATGGCTCCGCTCGGATAGGGTGGGTCACCGGCTGCATCACTTTAAGCGGGAGAAATGCCATGCCGGCAATCGTGCTCATCGGGGCCCAGTGGGGCGACGAGGGCAAAGGTAAAGCCACCGATCTACTCGGTGGACGTGTGCAATGGGTAGTTCGCTACCAGGGCGGTAACAACGCGGGTCATACCGTGGTGTTGCCGACCGGGGAGAACTTCGCGTTGCACCTCATCCCCTCGGGCATCCTCACCCCGGGTGTCACCAACGTCATCGGCAACGGTGTCGTGGTCGACCCGGGCGTGTTGCTCACCGAGCTCTCCGGGCTCGAAGACAGGGGTGTGGACACATCGCGGCTGCTGATCTCAGCCGACGCCCACCTGCTCATGCCGTATCACGTCGCCATCGACAAGGTGACCGAGCGCTACATGGGCAACAAGAAGATCGGCACCACCGGTCGCGGCATCGGCCCCTGCTATCAGGACAAGGTCGCGCGGCTCGGTATCCGGGCGGCCGACGTTCTCGATCCCGCGCTGCTCGCCCAGAAGATCGAGGCGGCACTCGAGCTCAAGAATCAGATCCTGGTCAAGATCTACAACCGCAAGGCGCTCGACGCCGACGAGGTCGTGGCGACGCTGCTGGAGCAGGCCGACGGTTTCAAGCACCGCATCGCCGATGCCAGGCTGCTGCTCAACGAGGCGCTGGAGAACGGTGAGACGGTGCTGCTGGAGGGCTCGCAGGGCACTCTGCTCGACGTGGACCACGGCACCTATCCGTTCGTGACCTCGTCGAACCCCACAGCCGGTGGCGCGGCCGTTGGCTCGGGCATCGGGCCGACCCGCATCACCACGGTGCTGGGCATCCTCAAGGCGTACACGACGCGGGTGGGCTCGGGCCCGTTCCCGACGGAACTATTCGACGAGCACGGCGCGTACCTGGCCAAGACCGGTGGCGAGGTCGGTGTCACCACCGGCAGGCCGCGGCGCTGCGGCTGGTTCGACGCCGTCATCGCCCGGTACGCCACGCGCGTCAACGGCATCACCGATTACTTCCTGACCAAGCTCGACGTGCTCTCCAGCCTGGAGACGGTCCCGGTGTGCGTGGGTTACACCGTGAACGGCAAGCGCACCGACGAGATGCCGATGACGCAGGCCGATATCGCCCGCGCCGAGCCCATCTACGAAGAACTGCMCGGCTGGTGGGAGGACATCTCCGCGGCGCGTGAGTTCGACGACCTTCCCGCCAAGGCGCGTGACTACGTGCTGAGGCTCGAAGAGCTTGCCGGAGCCCATGTTTCGTGCATCGGTGTGGGGCCGGGGCGGGAGCAGACCATCGTGCGCCGGGACATCCTGGCGTGACCGATTTCGGCCTGGATCCACGGCGCGTCGACCCGCAGTACGACCGGCATGGTGGGTTCCCGGTGTTCGAGGCCGCGGATCCGGGCCCTGGATTCGAACGGTTCCTGACCGCCATGCGCCGGGCGCAGGATCTGGCGGTGTCGGTGAACCCGGACAGCGACACCTGGACGGCCGCAGCCGACCGCGTCGAGGAACTGGTGGCACTGCTCGAGCCGTCGCAGGCGGCCGAGGGTGTGGGCCCGGCCAACCGGGTGCCCTCGTTGCCCGGTGCGGGCAGTCTGTTGATGCCGCCCTGGCTCGTCACCAAATTCGAGGCCGACGGTGTGGAGTTGACGGTGCAGTTCAGCCGGTTCCACGTGGGCGGTAATCAGGCGGTGCACGGTGGTGTGCTGCCGCTGCTGTTCGATTCGGTGTTCGGCATGGTCATCCATGCGACGGGCCGGCCGATCAGCCGCACCGCGTTCCTGCATGTGGACTATCGCCGGGTGACCCCGATCGATGTGCCGCTGACGGTGCGCGGCTGGTTGCGGGAAGCCGAGGGCCGCAAGGCGTTTGTGAACGCCGAATTGCTGGACGCCGAGGGCAATGTGCTCGCCGAGAGCAACGGCCTGATGGTCAGATTGCTGCCGGGCCAGCCCTAGGCGTGTCACCATGACGGCGTGACCACACACCCGTCAGATCGGCATCTTCGCAAGCTCACCACGCCGCGTGCGGCCGCGGTGGCCGGCGTGCTGTTCGCGCTGCTGTTCGGGACCGCGCTCGCGTTGATCCGGACTGCGCTGCCCGAGGGCGCCGAACACGGATCGCAGTGGATCGCCGGGGCGAGCGGACAGTTGAAGGTGGCGTCGGTGCTGATGCCGTTCGCCGGCATCACATTCCTCTGGTTCATCGGCGTCATCCGCGACGGGTTCGGCCGGTACGAGGACAAGTTCTTCGCGACCGTGTTCATCGGTAGTGGCCTGCTTTTCCTGGCCATGATGTTCGTGTCCTCGGCGGTGGGCGCCGGGTTGGTTGCCACCAGGGTCGGCTTGCCCGATGTGACGGTGCGCGACGACTTGGCGGTGTTCGGCCAGGGCATGCTGGAGAGCCTCGCCACCACGTACGGACTGCGGATGGGGGCGGTGTTCATGATCTCGCTGGCCACCATCTGGCTGCGCACCGGGCTGATGCCGCGCTGGCTGGTCATCGTGACTTACCTTGTGGCGCTGAGCCTTCTGGTATCGGGTGGGGTCAGCATGTGGGTGGTGCTGGCTTTCCCGGTGTGGGTTCTGGTGGTCAGCATGCTGCTCCTGGCGCGGGCCGGGGTGATCGACCTGCACCATGACGGCCCGGAGGAGCCGGCCCGCTAGAAGGGCGGGTCGCTGTTGTTTTCGCCGAGTTCGGCTGCGTTGCGCTGCCGCTCGGCTTTGATGCGTTGTGCACGGTCTTGTGCGCGGGTGCGTTGTCGGGTGGGCATCGCTTTTCGGTTGGGCCCTGTGGTGTCGCGGTCGGTGTCGTTGATCAGGCTGATGGCGCGTTTTCGCGGGATCGGGGTCTGGATGTTCCAGTGCGGGAACATGATTGCCGCCCCGGGGGCCTTG
The DNA here is from genome assembly GCF_056400845.1 of Mycobacterium sp. P4_H6. Lineage (NCBI taxonomy): Bacteria > Bacillati > Actinomycetota > Actinomycetes > Mycobacteriales > Mycobacteriaceae > Mycobacterium > Mycobacterium sp. P4_H6. The sequence goes on from NZ_JBFUKN010000061.1 coordinate 7,100, forward strand.
GTGTAGGTGTGCCCGGTCGGTGCTGACCAGTGGATGCGTCCGTCGGGTTGGGCGGTGGGTGTCCAGCCGCAGAAGGTTTTGATCAGGTGGTGCAGGCGGCACAGTGGTGCCAGGTTGCCCGGATGGGTCGCTCCGGCGGGCCATGGGGTCAGGTGGTCGAGGTCGCAGCGGTGCGCGGGCCGGTTGCAGCCCGGGAAGCTACAGGTCATGGCGCGCATCCGCACGAACGCGGTCAGTGCGGTCGAGGGCCGGTACTGGCGTTCGGCGGGCAGGTCGGCGATCTCGGAGAGCGGCTTGACTTTCGCGCCGGTCGCCGCGAGGTGGGCCAGCATGTTGGCGGGGATGATGGCGCCGTCGAGCATCACCCCGGGGCTGGGGTTGCACGCCGCAGGTACGGCGGGCTCAGCGCGGGCCGCAGGTTCGGCGGGCTCGTCGGGTTCGGATTCGGCCGCCGGAGTCTGCTGCTCTTTCTCCGGCGCAGTCTCGGTCTCGGCGGGCGCCGTTCCCGGGGTGCCCGTGGTGGTGTGCCGCGGAGACTCTTCGCCGGCGGCGGGCACCTGGTCGGTCAGCACATAGATGGTCACTGCGCCTGAGCGTGGATCTTTCCCGCTGCCCTCACAACCAGCACCCCCACACGCGCACGCGAGCCGTGCCAGTTGCGGGCCGACCGCGCCCAATGCGGCCAACGCGGCCGCACGTAGCTCGCCCCGCGCGCGGGGGTCGTTGCCGCAGACGGTGTCGGCGAGGTCGTTGAGGCGTTGTTCGAGGATCTTCTTGTCGGTGACGCGCAGCCGACCCCAGAACGAGGACACCCCATTGGGATCGTCTTTGTCGTCGAACTCGACGTAGAGGTCTTTGGCGTTGCGTTTGGAGCGCACGACGGCGTCGGGGTCGAACTTCTCCACCCACAGATCGATGGCGCCGATCAACTGCTTTTCCGAATGCGCGCCGTACGCGCCCGCTTCCCCGGCGATGGCGGTATCGATCAATACAAGAGCGTCGTCATCGTCGACGAGGTGGGTGCGCCAGGTGATCGCATCGATCACCGCCATCGAGATCGCGCCTGTGGCGAACAGGGCGGCGGTGCGGGGCAGCCGGTCACGCAGGGCTTGGGCGATGCGCATCTGCTTGGACGCGGCGTGGGCGTTCAGGTTGCATGCCGCCGCCACCGCGGCCTGGGCCCAGGCCCAACCGTCGATGACCTGATGGGCGATCGCGTCGTCCTCGTCATCGCATTGGCGGGCCACCACCTCACCGATCAACGCCAACCGCGCCGCGGCAGCCATCGCCTCGTTCTGGGTCGTCGCCGTCACCGCCGAGATGAGCGCCTCATCGCTCAACTCGGCCAGTGCGGCCCGTCCCAGAACTTCGAACATGTGTTCTATATTACTAGCGTCCACCGACGTCAGAAAGCAGAACTTTCGCCGCTGTGGATAACTACCTCGAGTAGGTTCCAACCGTGATCGAGTCGTTCAAGTTGCTTCTTATCGGTGCTGTCGCAACCGCAGCGCCCTTGGCCGCGGCCGGTGCCGCCGGTGCCGATGAGTACATCGATTTCGGTACGAATCAGGCAGCCTGCAGGGCGGCAGCCGAGCAGGCCAACGCCACCGGGAACCGGCCCTCATATTGTTTCGAGACAGGACCCGGGCACTACTCGCTGAATTTGGACAACTAATCCAACAGCTTCAACGCCGACGCGGGGCACAGCTTCACGGCCTCGCGGGCATGCTCCAGTTCGGCCTCGGGCACCTCTTCGGTGAGCACCACCACCACGCCGTCGTCATCCTGATCGAATACCGCGTCGGCCACCATCACACAGTTGCCCGCGGTGATGCAGGAGTCGTGATCAGCTTCAACCTTCATCGTCACCACCTCACTGGTAGCGACCGTAGTCCGTAGATGAAGTGGAAGTCCCGGAACTCGACATCTTCGAACGGTTCGGCCAACGCCAGTGTGGGGAAGCGCTTGAACAGCGCCGGAAAGGCGATCCGCATCTCCATCCGGGCCAGTGGCGCACCCAGGCAGTGGTGCACGCCGTGGCCGAACGCGAGGTGCCCGGGGGCGCCCCGGCGCACATCGAACTCGTCGGGCCGCTCGACGAACGCGGGGTCGCGGTTGCCCGCGGGCAGTGACGCGAAGACCAACGCGCCCTTGGGTACCACCACACCGGCCATCTCCACGTCGGCGGTGGCGAACCGCGGAATGGCATGGTGCACCACCGACAGCCAGCGCAGCAGTTCCTCCATCGCGGGCCCGATGGCATCCGGGTCATCGCGTACCAGCGCCAGCTGGTCGGGTCTGCGCAGCAGCGCAAGAGTCCCCAGCCCCAGCATGTTCGACGTCGTCTCGTGACCGGCGAGCAGCAGCAGCCCGGCAATGCCGACCAGCTCGTCGTCGGTCAGCGCGTCGCCGTGCTCGCGGACGAGCATGCCGAGGATGTCCTCGCCGGGAGCCTTCCGCGCCCGGTCCACCAGGCTGTGCATGTAGTCGCGGCTCTGCTGTTGCAGCTGCATGCGCTCGGCGATGGGCAGCGACAGGTCGAGCTGGCGGGCCGAGCGGTGCTGAAAGTCATCCCGGTCGTCATATGGCACGCCGAGCAACTCGCAGATCACCAATGACGGTACGGGCAAGGCGAATTCGGCCACCAAGTCCGCGGGCGCACCGCCGGCCGCCATGGCATCGAGGTGCTCGTCGACGATCTCGGTGATGCGCGGCTCCAGCCGCTTCATCCGCCGGATGGTGAACTCGGGGGTGAGCAGACGGCGCAACCGCTGATGCTCGGGCGGATCCAGGCCGAGCAGGTTACCGGCGCGTGTCTTGGCCAGTTCCTCCGCGGACATCTCCGGCGCGCCGGGCAGGGTGAAACCCGGTGGGCGCGCATTGGAGAAGTGCTCGTGATCGGCCAGCACGGACTTGACGTCTTCGTGCCGGGTCACCAGGTACACGGTGTTGCCGAGTGCGCTGACGACGGATTGCACGCCGGTTTTCTCGCGGATCGCTCCGAGTTCGGGAACGGGGTCGAAGCCGTTGCGCCGCATGTGGACCGGCGGCAGCGTCTGTGTCATGCGCGATCCGCCTTCGGCTCCTCGCTGGCTGTCATGATCACACGCTACGCGTCGAACACAAAGTCCTTGATCAGCGCGTTGACGAGGCGCGGATTCTCCAGTGCGGCCAGATGCGCGACGCCATCCAGGACGGCGGTCGCCGCACCCTGAATGGCGTCGGCCATCTCAAGCGTCTCGGCGACGGGGAAGGTGGCGTCCTCGGCACCCGCCACCACGAGCACCGGGGTGCGCACGTCCGAGAGCAGCGCACGTTGGTCCGGCCGCTGGGGCACCACGCTCGTCACCGCCCATGCACTGGAGTCCAGGTCCACCGCGCGTGCCGCATCCCGGACGAATCGCACCACGTCGGGCCGGTCGCGAAAGGTCGTCGGCCCGAGAAAGGCCTTGAGCACCTGGCCCGTCAGCGGTCCGCGTATGCCTCCGAGGAGCTTCGCCGTCCGCAACAGCAACCCGTACTCGACACGCTGGCGCCGCCCGGCCGGCGAGGCGGTGCAGTTCATCAGGACCGCCCGCCCGATCCTGTCCGGGTGCCGCGCGGCGAACGTGCCGCCGATCATCCCGCCCCAGGAATTGCCGACGAAATGGGCCCGCTCGACGCCCAGCCCGTCCAGAACATCCACCACGGTCTGTGCGCACTCATCGAAAGTGAAAGGCCCCGAAAGCTTTTCGCTGCCGCCGTGGCCGGGCGGGTCCACCAGGATCACCTGGTGCCCGTCCTGGAACTCCGAGGCCTGCCCGGCCCACATATCGCCGGTCATCAGCAGGCTCGGCCAGAACAGGCCGAATTCCGGTGTCTCCTCCCGCGCCCGGGTCACCAGGAAGATCGTGTAATCCACGCCGAGTGCCACCAGGAACAGGAACGCGAACAGCGGAGTGCCGTTGTCCAGGGCCGGGAAACCGAACAGGTGCACGCTGGCCCAGCCACCGATCCCCAACGCGGCCAACGCGCTGAGCACCGTGACCGACACCAGGACCACCGGCGCCAGCGCCGAACGGAGCAGCACGAAGAGCACCACGAGCACCACCGCCAGGATCGCGGGGATGACCACCATGCGGTCGCGCTGGGCGGCCGACGCCGAATCCCGCGCCTTGGCATCGGACCCGCCGACCACAGCCTCGGGACTGACGGAATGCACCGAACTACGCAGCGCATCAACGGTTTCGAACGCCTCATCCGACGCCGGTTCGGCCTGCAGGACCACCGACCATTGGCTCAGTCCGTTGCCCGATTCCCCGGCGGGCCGGGCCGACACCACGCCCGGCACCCCGGTGAKTGCCGCCGACACCGCAGCCGCATCGGAGGTGGGCGCGATGACGACGGCGGGATCGGTCAGTCCGCTCGGAAAGTGTTCGGCCAGTGTGTCGTAACCGCTGACCGACTCGGCCTGTACCCGGAACTGTTCGGTCTGCGACAGACCGACCGGGGTGCCGACGAGGCCGAAGCACAGGGCGACCAGCACGCCGAGCGCGCCGGTGGCCACCCATCCGGGCCGGCCGGCGACCCAGGACGCGACCCGGTGCCAGACGCCGCTGTCGGTGAGGGCCTCGTCGCCGACCTGAGGGATGAACGGCCAGAACAGCTTCTTGCCGAACAAGCCGAGGAACGGCGGCAACACGAACAGGACGAAGATCGCCGCCACCACCAGGCCCGCCGCGGCCTGCACGCCCAGGCTGCGGTTGGACGGCGCCGTGGCGAACGCCAGGGTGAGCAGCGCCAGTACGACGGTGGCATTGCTGGCCAGGATCGCCGGCCCGGCCGCACGGGTGGCCACCCGCAATGCCTCGCGGTGATCGGCCGAACGTCCCAGCTCCTCGCGGTAGCGCGAAATGAGCAGCAGCGCATAGTTGGTGCCGGCGCCGAACACCAGCACGCTGGTGATGCCGCCCGTCGACCCGTCCGGGTTCAGGCCAAGTCCGGAGGCAACCGCGGTGCCCACCACGGAACCGACCCGGTCGGCGAAGGCGATCACCAGCAGGGGCACCAGCCACAGCACCGGGGAGCGGTAGGTGATGATGAGCAGCAGGGCCACCACCGCGGCCGTCACCGCGAGCAGGGTGATATTGGCTCCGGCAAAGGAATTCGCGATGTCGGCGCCGAAGGCCGGGCCGCCGGTCACCTCCGCCTGCAGCCCTTCGGGCAGCCGTTCGGCGGTCTGGGTGCGCAACTCCTGCACCGCATCGTTGAGGGCGAATCCGGACAGGTCGGCCGACAGCGGGGACACCGACACCGCGGCCAGCCCGTCCTGCGACACCTGCGCGCCGGGGCCGGCCGCAGCCACCTCGGCCGGACTCAACGGTCCGCCGTCGGTCCGGGTGAACACGATGATGGCCGGCGCGATATCGCCGCCGGGGAACTCGGCTCGCAGGGCGTCGGCGCGCGCCGATTCGGCACTGGCCGGCAGCGCCACCGGCGACTGGGAGGCGGAGTCCGACCCGCTGAGCAGGCCCAGACCGGCGCCGGAGGCCAGGATCACGAGTATGGCGACGAGCCAGGAAACACGACTGGACATGCGATAAATATTTCAGAAACTTAACGATTAATCAAATGAACGATATGCTGTGGTCATGCAGCGAGAAGATCGGGAGCGGCTCATCGCTGCCGATGTGCGAGCCCTGACGGCCGAGTCGGATCAGATCGGCCGTGAATTCGCCAACCGTAACGATGTGTCCGCCAACGATTTTCGCGCTCTGCTGCACGTCATGGTGGCCGATGCCGCGGGTGCCCCGCTGACCGCGGGCGAACTGCGCAAGCTGATGGGGACCTCCGCGGCGGCCATCACGTATTTGGTCGAGCGGATGATCGAGTCCGGGCATCTGCGCCGGGAGGCCCATCCCGGTGACCGGCGCAAGGTGATCCTGCGGTACGACGATCACGGACTCGCGGTCGCCAACGATTTCTTCACCCCGCTGGCCGAGATCAACTCTCAGGCGTTGGCCGACCTGCCCGATTCCGACCTCGATGCCGCGCACCGCGTGTTCACCGCGCTGCTGGCAGGGATGCGCGAGTTCCGGACCGCTACCGACGGTTGAGGGTGGCCTCTTCCAGGTCCAGCCCGCGCAGCACCTCGCGCAGCACCTCATCGTCGATGTTCCCGGCGTCGCGTTCGGCGATGAAGGTATCGCGTTCGGCGGCAAGCATTTCCAGTCGTAGCCGACGGAACACCGAAGCCGGGCTCTCGCCGATCTCGTCCTCGCTGCGGCCCAGCCGTTCCCACGCCGAGTTGCGCCGGGCGGTGTTCCACTTGCGCAGCACCTGGGCGGCATCGTCGGTGACCGCGGCGGACTGGCTGACGGTCCCCTCGGCGCGCTGCTGCTCGAGCAGTTGGTCGAGCCTCTCGGCCGCAGCCCGGGCCGCCTTGTCCTGCGCCGCCGCCTGAGCCAGCGCATCGCGCTGCGCGTCGTCGCTGTGGATGCCGAAGCGCCGGATCACCCACGGCAGCGTCAGGCCGTGCAGCAGCAGGGTGCCCACCACCACGACGAAGGTCAGGAACACCAGCTGCGGACGCCCCGGGAACTCCGCACCGGACATCGTCGTCAACGGCACACCGAACGCGGCCGCCAGCGACACCACGCCGCGCATCCCGGCCCACGCGACCACGAAGACCTCCCCGGCCGCCGGCCGCGGGTTGCGCAGGAACGTGGTCGCGTACACCCAGGCGATCCGTACCACGATGACGGTGGCCAGCACCGCCACCGACGAGACCGCGATCGCCGCCGCGGACAGCCCGGACAGCTCCCGCACCACCCCGGGCAGCTGCAGTCCGATCAGCAGGAAGGCGAACGACTCCAGGATGAGCTGCAGCGCCTTCCACACCGCGTCGTCCTGCAGGCGGGTGGCGTACCCGGCGTTCGTCGAGCGTTGGCCGAGCATCAAAGCGGCGACGACGACGGCCAGCACACCGGAGGCGTGTGCCTCCTCGGCCAGCAGATAGATGACGAACGGCGCGACCAGGCCGATGGCGCTCTCCACCAATGGGTCGTCCAGCCGGGAGCGGATGAAGGTGATGGCCGACCCGGACAGCACGCCGACAACGACGCCACCCGCTGCGGCCAGGACGAAGGTGCCCAGCCCCGACACCCATCCCGCCGAGGCCCCGATCGCCGCGGCCAGCGCGACCTTGTAGGCGGTCAGCGCGGTCGCGTCGTTGAGCAGGCTCTCCCCGCCGAGCAGCGTCATGATGCGCCGCGGCAGGCCGAGTCTGCGGCCCACCGCCGTCGCCGACACCGCGTCCGGTGGGGCCACGATCGCACCCAGCACCAGCGCCGCGGCCAGCGTGAAATCGGGCACCACGTGATAGGCCACGAACCCGACGACCAGTGTGGTGGCCAGTGGCAGCCCGACCGCCAGCGAGCCGATCGACCGAACGTTGCGGCGCATGTTGACGTAGCTGCTCTCCAGCCCCGCCGACCACAGCAGCGGCGGCAGGATGACGAACAGCACCAGCTCGGGGTCCAGTTCGACCTCGTCGAGCCCGGGGATGGCGCTGGCCACCAGACCGGCGACCACCAGCGCCAGCGGCGCCGAGATGTCGAGTCGACGGCTCACCGCGGCCAGCAGGACCGCGGCCACCAGAACTGCCAGCAGTGTCGCTGCCACGGCATCAACCTATCCTTGATCAACATGCGCAAGAGTTCCCGACGCCGTGCGACGGCACCTCCGGCAGCCCCGAACTCGTGTGAGCATCTTCAGACCGCGGTAGGCATCGTAGATCCGGAGCCGCTGACCCCGGGACGCTGCCAGCAATGCACCGATGACGGGCAGGACGCCTGGGCGCATCTGCGGATGTGCCTGGCCTGCGGACACGTCGGATGCTGCGATTCCAGTCCGCATCAGCACGCCACCGAACACTTCCGGCAGACCGGCCATGCGGTGATGCGTTCGGTGGAGCCCGGCGAGTCCTGGCGATGGTGCTATGTCGACAGCCGGATCGGCTGAGGATCTGGCAGGCTGGGTGAGCGATGACCAGACATGCTGAAGAGACCGCGAGACCTCTGGTGATGCTGCTCGGGTCCGGTGAGGTGAGTCGTGAACTGACGCTGTCCTTTCAGCGTCTCGGCGCGGCCGTCGTCGCCGTCGATCGCTACGCCGACGCACCGGCACACCGGGTCGCGGATCGCAGCGCGGTGGTGCGGATGAACGACCCCGATGCCCTGACCGCCGCGGTCGAGGGGGAGCGCCCCGACTACATCGTCGTGGAGGCGGGTGTGGTCGCCACCGATGCACTGGGCGCACTGTCCGAACGCATCGAGGTCTTCCCCGCGCCGCGCGCCACGCGGCTGAGCCTGGACCGCGAGGGCCTGCGCCGCCTGGCCGCCGACGAACTCGGCCTGCCCACCGCCCCGTTCTGGTTCGCCGGTTCGGCCAAGGAACTGGCCGCCGTCGCCGAGCACGCCGGATTCCCGCTGGCGGTCACCCCGGTCGCCGGCGCCCCGGGCGAGGGCCGCTCGGTGCTGCTGCGCACCGAGGATGTCGAGCCGGCCTGGAACCGGGCCATCGCGGCGGGCCACCTCACCACGCCCAACCGGGTGATGGCCGAGACGGTGGTCGACGTCGACGACGAGGTCACCCTGCTGACCGTGCGCACCAGCGGCCCGACGGGGCCGGCGGTGCACTTCTGCGAGCCGATCGGGCATCGCGTCGCCCAGGACGGCACGCTGGCGACCTGGCAGCCCCACCGGCTCAGCCCGGCCGCCCTCGATGCTGCCAAGTCGATCGCGGCCCGCATCGTGAACTCACTCGGCGGGCGCGGGGTGTTCGCGGTGGAATTGCTGGTGCGCGGCGATGAGGTCTACTTCTCCACGGTCCGCCCGCGGCCCGTCGACAACGCGTTCCTCACCGTGCGGACCCAGCGGCTCTCCGAGTTCGACCTGCACGCCCGGGCGATCCTGGGCCTGACGGTCGACACCATCATGATCTCGCCCGGCGCCGCAGAGATCGGCTACGCCGGCGGCGAGACATCTGCGCCTTCCGAATCCGACATCGTCGGGGTGCTCTCCGAGGCGCTCGCGGTGGCCGAGAGCGATGTGCTGCTGTTCGACCGGCTCGACGAGACCGATGGCAGGCACCGGCTGGGTGCCGCGATCGCCACGGCTCCCGACGTCACGGTGGCCAGGGACCGTGCGCAGCGCACCGCGGTGTCGCTGCGTAGGCTCTGGCAGTCGTGAGCGACGCACCCGACGATCAGGACCGGCCGACCGCGACACCGTTCCTGCTGGCCCTGGTCATCATCGTGGTTGTGATCACCGGGATTTTTGTGGTCAACCGCGGTGACGGTGACGGAGACCCCGAACAGATCGGGCGGGTCGTGGTCGCCCAGAACGATGCGCTCCAGAGGCAGGACTACGCGGCTTTCCTGGCGAGCACCTGCGCCGAACAGCACGGCACCGAGGACGAGGTGCTCACCCGGCAACGGGATTCAGCGGCCCAGCGTGGGGAGCGGTACGTCGACGGCGCGAGCAACGTCGAGGTCGATGGCGACAAGGCCACCGCCACCGTCAGGTATCACTTCGGCGAGAACGAGGAGACCGAGGCCACCGTGGACATGTCCTTCGTGCGTGAGGACGGCAGCTGGAAGGTGTGCTCGGTTGGACCGGCCTAGCCGTTACGGTATTGGGGTGTCATCATCCGAGAGTCCGGGCTACGCCGGAGACATCACGCCAGAGCAGGCATGGGAGCTGCTGTCCGCCAATCCCGAAGCCGTGCTCGTCGATTGTCGTACCGAAGCCGAGTGGCGTTTCGTGGGCGTTCCCGACCTGAGCTCACTGCGCCGCGATGTCGTCTACGTGGAGTGGACCAAGACCGACGGCTCCCACAATGACAACTTCGTCGATGATCTCGGCAAGGCCGGTATCGCCCCCGGGCAGCGCGCGGTGGTGTTCCTGTGCAGGTCCGGCAATCGGTCCATCGGTTCGGCCATCACCGCCACCGAGGCGGGCATCGGCCCGTCCTACAACGTGCTCGACGGGTTCGAGGGCAACCTCGACGCCGACGGCCACCGCGGCGCGACCGGGTGGAAAGCGGTCGGCCTGCCCTGGACGCAGTCATGACCAGCCCCGATGAGCAGGTGCCGTCGGTCCGGATTCCCACACCGCTGCCCGACGGCGTCAGCCAGGCCACGATCGGGGTGCGCGGCGGCTTGCTGCGGTCCGGTTTCGAGGAGACCGCCGAGGCGCTGTACCTGACCTCGGGCTACGTGTACTCCTCGGCCGGTGATGCGGAGAAGGCGTTCACCGGCGAGATCGACCGGTACGTCTACTCCCGGTACGGCAACCCGACCATCTCGATGTTCGAGGAGCGCCTGCGCCTCATCGAGGATGCGCCCGCCGCATTCGCCACCGCCACCGGTATGGCCGCGGTGTTCACCTCGCTGGGCGCGCTGCTGGGTGCCGGTGACCGGCTGGTCGCCGCCCGCAGCCTGTTCGGTTCGTGTTTCGTGGTGTGTAACGAGATCCTGCCGCGTTGGGGTGTGGAAACCGTCTTCGTCGACGGCGACGACCTGTCGCAGTGGGAAGAGGCGCTCAGCAAGCCCACCCAGGCGGTGTTCTTCGAGACCCCGTCCAACCCGATGCAGTCACTGGTCGATATCGCGGCGGTGTCCGAGCTGGCGCACGCGGCCGGCGCAAAAGTGGTGCTGGACAATGTCTTCGCCACGCCGTTGCTGCAGCAGGGTATCCCGCTCGGAGCTGACGTGGTGGTCTACTCCGGCACCAAACACATCGACGGCCAGGGCCGCGTGCTGGGCGGGGCGATCCTCGGCGACAAGGAGTACATCGACGGACCGGTGCAGAAGCTGATGCGCCACACCGGTCCGGCGATCAGTGCCTTCAACGCCTGGACCTTGCTCAAAGGTCTTGAGACGCTTGCGGTCCGGGTGGACTACTCGAACCGCTCGGCGCACCGGGTCGCCGAGTTCCTGGAGCAGCAGGCCGAAGTGAACTGGGTGAAATACCCCTTCCTGGAATCACATCCGCAGTTCGACCTGGCGAAGCGGCAGATGCGCGGCGGCGGGACGGTCGTCACTTTCGAGCTCGATGGTGGCAAGGACCGCGCCTTCGAGGTGCTCGACAAGCTGAATATCATCGACATTTCCAACAACCTCGGTGACGCCAAATCGTTGATCACCCACCCGGCCACCACCACCCACCGGGCGATGGGCCCGGAGGGTCGCGCGGCGATCGGGCTGGGCGACGGCGTGGTGCGGATCTCGGTCGGCCTGGAAGGCACCGAGGACCTGCTCGCCGACCTGGACCAGGCGCTGAGCTGAGCTGTGTCCAAGCGTGGAGATGCCAAGAAGGCGCGCCGTAAGAAGCGGCAGGGGGCCGCTCGGGTTCCTGCGGTGATCATGGACCAACTGGCCGCCATCCCGGACGGGATCGTCGCCGATCTGGCCGAGTTCGACGAACGGATCACCGCCCGGGACTGGACCTTCGACGAAGAACAGTCCGATGACGATTACGCGGTGTGGTTCTTCGAACCGTCCGGTGCGGAGGTCGACGACGGTCTGCCGGTGACCTCGCTGTGGCTGGATGCCGCCGAGGACGGTGCGATCGTGCGGGTGGTGCTGGTCGGCACCACCACCCAGCACCCGTTCACCCATACCCAGCTGTTCGAGCACCTGGCAGCCATCGAGACGTACCGGAACGGTGACCCGGTCCCGGAGTTCGGCTAGGGTCTCTCACCCATGACCCTCGTCGCGGGAATCGACTCCTCCACGCAGTCCTGCAAGGTGCTGGTCTGCGACGCCGAGACCGGTCAGATTCTGCGCGAGGGCCGCGACCGCCATCCCGGCGGCACCGAGATCGACCCTGCCGCATGGGAATCCGCCGCCGACACGGCGATCGCGTCGGCCGGTGGGCTGCAGGACGTGGCAGCGGTGTCGGTCGGCGCCCAGCAGCACGGCATGGTGTGCCTGGACGCCGACGGGCAGGTGGTGCGAAACGCGCTGCTGTGGAACGACACCAGATCGGCGGGCGCGGCGGCCGACCTGGTGTCCGAACTGGGCGCGGCAGCCTGGGCCGAGCGGGTCGGGGTGGTCCCGCTGGCCGCGATCACGGTGGCGAAGCTGCGCTGGCTGGCCGACAACGAACCGGCCAACGCGGACYGCACCGGCACCGTCTGCCTGCCCCATGACTGGCTGAGCTGGCGACTGCGCGGTGAGACCAATCCGGCCTCGGTGTTCACCGACCGCAGCGATGCCAGCGGCACCGGATACTTCGACGCCGCCCGCGATGCCTACGACACCGATCTGCTGGAACTGGCGCTGCGCGGCCGAGCACCCGCATTGCCCCGGGTGCTGGCGCCGGGGGACGCCGTCGCGGCGGGAGACGCCGTGTTCGGCGCGGGGCTGGGCGACAATGCCGCCGCCGCACTGGGTCTGGGTGCGGTCGAGGGTGATGTCATCGTGTCCATCGGCACCTCGGGGGTGGTTTCGGCCATCGCCGGGGCCCCGGCCCGCGACACCGGCGGCTTCGTCGCCGGGTTCGCCGAYGGCACCGGCCGTCACCTGCCGCTGGTGTGCACCCTCAACGGGGCGCCGGTGCTCGACGCCGCGGCCGCCCTGCTGCGCGTCGATCACGACGAGCTGTCCCGGCTGGCGCTGTCGGCGCCGGCGGGCAGCGAGGGGCTGGTCATGGTGCCCTACCTGGAGGGGGAGCGGACCCCGAACCGGCCCGCTGCCACCGGGGCGATCCACGGGGTGCGGGTGGGCAATGCCACCGCCGCGAATCTGGCGCGGGCCGCGGTCGAGGGCCTGTTGTGCGCACTGGCCGACGGCCTCGATCACCTCACGTCGCTCGGTGTGCCCGCTCGGCGGATCCTGCTGGTCGGCGGCGGCGCCAAGTCGGCGGCGTTGCGCGAGATCGCCCCGACCGTGTTCGGTGTGCCGGTGTACGTCCCGGAAGCCGCCGAGTATGTGGCGCTCGGCGCGGCACGTCAGGCCGCATGGGCGCTGACCGGCACACTGCCGGAATGGGATTCGGCGCCCGCGCGGCGCCACGAGGCGGCCGCCGTGCCCGCGGTGCGGCGCCGCTACGCCGATGTCCGCGATCTCACCGAGGGCTGTCGTGAGTGACCTGACGTTGCGGCAGCTGCGCTACTTCGCCGTCCTCGGTGAGGAGCTGAACTACCGTCGCGCGGCCGAGCGCCTGTTCATCACCCAGCCGGCGCTGTCCACCGCGATCAAACAGCTCGAACAGGCCTTCGGCGTGGTGCTGTTCAACCGCAACACCCGCGAGGTCGCGCTCACCGATCTCGGTGCGGCGTGGTTGCCGCAGGTGCAGCAGGCGCTCTCCGGGATCGACGCGGTGGTGGCCAATCTGGTCACCCTGTCGGGCACCCGGCAGGGCCGGCTGCGGCTGGGTTACCTCATCGGCACCGGTGCCGATCTGCTGTTCCGCGTCGTGCGGCATTTCGAGGCCGCCTACCCGGATGTCAGCGTCGAACCCATCGAGTTCGATTTCGCCGACCCGACCGCCGGCCTGGCCGCCGGCACCACCGAGGTCGCCCTGATCCGCCCGCCGGTCGACCTGCCCGAGCACCGCATGCTGGTGCTCGACTCGGAATCCTGGGTGGCCTGCCTGCCCCGGGACCATGCGCTGGCGGGCCGCCACGAGGTCGAGATCGCCGAACTGCTCGACGACCCGATCGTCTGCGCGCCGCTGACCGCCGGACCGTGGCGGGACTACTGGATGGCGATGGACGCCCGCGGGAACCGGCCACCGACCATCGCGGCGGTCGCGGCCACCTACGAGGCCGAGACCACCTGCATCGCCCGCGGCCTGGGCATCAGCTTCACCACTTCGTCGGTGGCCCGGTTCTATGACCGGCCCGGGATCGTCTACGTGCCGATCGTCGATCGCCCGCCCAGCCATGTCGCGCTGGCCTGGCATCCCGGCACGCTGAGCCCGCAGGCGGATGCCCTGATCAGGCATGTCCAGCAGAATTGGGGATTCGATGACGGCGACGAAACTCCGCTCGACCAGCACTGATAAATATTGGCTATCAGAAGATCAAAAGATGGAACTTCCGGTGACCGCCCGGTGGCGATTGTCTGTCATCAGACATCTCACCCCTGCTCCGACCTGGAGATCCCATGACCGACACCCCGGTACGACCCACTGATACATCGGCGTCCGCTTTGAATGCCGAAGATTCCAAGCTCGCCGAGCTGGGCTACACCCAGAAGCTGGACCGCTCGGTCGGCACGCTGGCCTCCTTCGCCATCGGCTTCGCAACCATCAGCGCCACCACCGCGGTGTTCACCGGCTTCGGTGCCGGTTACTTCACCGCGGGCGCGCCGTTCGTGTGGACGCTGCTGCTCGCCGGCGCTGTGTTCGCGCTGTGGACCTTCATCGCGGCGGACCTGACCGCGAAGCTGCCGCTGGCCGGCTATTCCTACCAGTGGATCAGCCGGATCAACGGGCCGAACCTGGCCTGGTTCACCGGTTTCATCGCCCTGATGGGGTGGGTGTGCGGGATGACCGGTGTCGGCTTCATCCTGTCCGGCTACCTGGGCGGGCTGTTCGGCTGGACCATGACGCAGACGACGCAGATCCTGCTGGCCATCGCCGTGGTGTTCGTCTGCGTGCTGATCAACATCTACGGTGTCCGGTTCGCCACCATGGTCAACAACATCGGCGTCAGCCTGGAACTGGTCATCACCGTCGGCGCCACCGCGCTCATCGCCATCATCGCGTTCTCCGCGCCCGAGAACCACCAACCGATCTCGGTGCTGTTCACCGGCGGAGAAGCGGGCGACAAGGACTCCTACATGCTGGCCTGGCTGGCCGCCGCGCTCGGTCCGTTCTTCGGGCTCATCGGCGTCGAGTCCGGCGCCGACGTCGCCGAGGAGACCAAGGACGCCCGCCGGGTCGTGCCCAAGACGATGTTCTACGCCCTGGTCACCTCGATCGTGATCGAGCTGCTGATGTACATCGTCTACGTTCTCGCCATCAAGGATCCGGCTGCGGTGGAGGCGAACTCGGGCGCACCGATCGAGGAGATCATCACCCAGCAGGCCGGCCCCGTCGTCACCAAGATCATCGTCGCCATCGCGCTGACGAACATCCTGGCCTGCCTGCTGGCCAACATCCTGGTCGCCACCCGGCTGACCTACTCGATGGCTCGCGACAACATGCTGCCGTTCTCCCATGTGTGGCGCCATGTTTCGCCCACCCGCAAGACGCCGACCTACTCGATCATCGGCCTGGGCTGCCTGTCGACCCTGCTGCTGCTCTCGGCGATCGTCAACGAGAAGGCGTTCAACTACATCATCGGCATCGCGTCGCTGCTGTTCTTCTTCGTCTACATCCTGCAGACCATCGGGCTGCTGGTCGGCTACCGCAAGGGCACCATCCCGGCCGCTGACCCCGGCACCTTCGACCTGGGCCGGTTCCGGCTGCCGATCTACATCACCGCGCTGGTCGTATTCCTCAGCGTCGCCGTGACACTGCTGTTCCTGCCGCAGTTCACCAACAACAAATGGGTGTTCCTCGGTGTCGTGGTGATCGCCGCGATCTGGTGGGCCACCGGCCTGAAGGCCCGCCTCGCCCGGGGTGAAGCCGGCGTGGCATACGCCAAGAGCCACAACGTCTAATAGCCACAACGTCTAATTCGCAAAAGGAAATTCACATGACCGCAACAGATATCGGCACCTCCAACCTGGTTGCCGTCGAGCCCGGCGCCGCCATCCGCGAAGCCACCCCGCAAGGTTCGGTGATCCAGTACAGCGACTACGAACTGGACACCTCCAGCCCGTTCGCCGGTGGCGTCGCCTGGATCGAGGGCGAGTACATGCCGGCCGAAGAGGCCAAGATCTCGATCTTCGACACCGGGTTCGGGCATTCCGATCTGACCTACACGGTGGCACACGTCTGGCACGGCAACATCTTCCGGTTGGGCGATCACCTGGACCGTCTGCTCGACGGTTCACGCAAGCTGCGCCTCGACGCCGGCATGAGCAAGGACGAGCTCGCCGAGATCACCAAAAAGTGCGTCTCGCTGTCACAGCTGCGGGAATCCTTCGTCAACCTCACCGTGACGCGCGGCTACGGAAAACGCAAGGGCGAGAAGGACCTCTCCAAGCTGACCCACCAGGTGTACATCTACGCCATTCCCTACCTGTGGGCCTTCCCGCCCGCCGAGCAGATCTTCGGCACCACCGCCATCGTGCCGCGCCACGTCCGCCGCGCCGGGCGCAACACCGTCGACCCCACCATCAAGAACTACCAGTGGGGCGATCTGACCGCGGCCAGCTTCGAGGCCAAGGACCGCGGTGCCCGCACCGCGAYCCTGCTGGACTCCGACAACTGCGTCGCCGAGGGCCCCGGGTTCAACGTCTGCATCGTCAAGGACGGCAAACTGGCATCCCCGTCGCGAAATGCGTTGCCCGGCATCACCCGCAAGACGGTGTTCGAGCTGGCCGACCAGATGGGCATCGAGGCCACCCTGCGCGATGTCACCAGCCGTGAGCTCTACGACGCCGACGAGTTGATGGCGGTCACCACCGCCGGCGGTGTCACCCCGATCAACAGCCTCGACGGTGAGGCGATTGGCAACGGTGAGCCCGGCCCGATGACGGTCGCGATCCGGGACCGGTTCTGGGCGTTGATGGATGAGCCGTCGCCGCTGATCGAAGCGATCGAGTACTGAGCCCGGAAGCGGTCATCGACCTGTCGGCGATCGCCCACAACGTCGGTGTGCTGCAGGACCGCTCCGGTGCCGAGGTGATCGCCGTGGTCAAGGCCGACGGCTACGGCCACGGCGCCGTGGAGGTGGCCCGCGCCGCGCTGGCGGCCGGGGCCGTCGAGCTCGGGGTGGCCACCGTCGGCGAGGCACTGGCGCTGCGGGCCGGCGGCATCATCGCCCCGGTGATCGCCTGGCTGCACACGCCGTCAACGGATTTCGCCGCGGCCATCGCTGCCGGGATCGAGGTGGTGGTCGCTGCCCGATATCAGTGGGAACGCGTCGTTGCTGCCGCACGACAGTTGGGACAGCAGGCCACCGTCGGCGTCAAGATCGACACCGGTCTGGGGCGCAACGGCTTCACGCTCGCCGATTGGCAGGAGGTACGTGCCCGCTTGGTCGATGACGCCGTCAGGCTGCGCACGGTGATGTGTCATCTCGCCTTCGGCGACGAGCCGGGCCACCCGCTCAATGCCGCACAGGCCGTCGGCCTGGATGACTGCATCGCCGATCTGCGTCGTCTCGGCCTGCATCCGGATCGGGTGCATATCGCGAATTCTGCGGCGGCACTGACCGATCGGGGGCTGTCTCGGGATTTCGTGCGTACCGGCATCGCGCTCTACGGGTGCAGCCCGGTGCCGCAACTCGGTGATTTCGGGCTGGTGCCGGCGATGACCTTCACCGCGGAGGTGGCGATGATCAAGAAGATCGCCACCGGCCAGGGTATTTCGTACAACCATCGCTGGGTTGCCCGCCAGGACACCACCGTTGCGGTGCTGGCCTGTGGGTACGCCGACGGGGTGCCCCGCGCGCTCAGTGACGGGCTGCCGGTCCAGATCAACGGACGGCGCTTCGCGGGTGTCGGGCGGATCTGCATGGACCAGCTGGTGGTGGACCTCGGCCACGACGGCGGTGGCGTGACCGAGGGAGATCATGCGGTGCTGTTCGGCGGCGACGGTGCCAGCGCTCACGACTGGGCGCAGGCGACCGGCACCATCGACTACGAGATCCTGACCGGGATCGGCGGGCGGACCCGCCGCCGCTACTTGCCGTCGGACTCGATGACACCCTGCGCGGCCCGCGCGCGGTCCTCGTAGCTCTTGCGCTTGGCGGTATCGACTTCGAGGAACACCCGGTCCAGGCCGAGCGCCTTGTTCATGGCCCGGCGGCCCTTGGGCGGCAGCATCTGGGCGGCCTGCGCGGTGAACCGCAGCGGCGGCGGCACCGACACATGGGTCTTGGGCTTGTCGAGCGTCTTGACGATCGCGGCGGCGATCTCTTCCGGCTCGACGGGCTTGATCGCACCGCCGGACTTGGTGCCGGAGATCAGCTCGGTGTTGGTGAACGGCGGCATGATCACCGAGACGTTGACGCCGTGCGGCGCCATCTCGTCGGCCAGCGCGGTGGTCAGGCCGACCACCGCGTACTTGGCGCCGACATAGACCACCTGGCCGGGCAGCGGGATCAGGCCGGACAGCGAGGCGATGTTGATGATGTGGCCGCTGCGGCGGCGAACCATGTCCGGCAGTGCGAGCTGGCAGCCGGTGAGCACGCCGTAGACGTTGACCTCCAGCGAGGACCGGACCGACTGCTCGGTCTCCTCCAGGAACGGGCCGACCGGCATCACGCCCGCGTTGTTGATCAGCACGTCGATGTGGCCGCCACCGTCGGTGCGGGCCTTGTCCAGGAACGTTTCGAAGGACTGCCGGTCGGTGACGTCGAGGGGGTAGCCGGAGACCTGCCCGAGCTTGGTGAGGTCCACGACGGCGGATTCCTGCAGTGCGACGTCACGGTCGCCGATGACGACCCGGGCCCCACGTGCCAGCAGGGCCTTGGCGGTGGCATAACCGATACCGCGGGCAGCTCCGGTGATCGCGATGGTCTTGCCGCTGATGTTGTCCATGGCGGCGAACTTTACACGTGTCAAGTTTTTTGCGAAAGTGGCCTCAGGGAGTGAGCCACAGGTCGACACCCTCGGTGCCGAACAGGTGCAGCAGGGTGCTCCACATCTGATCGCCGACGGCCCCCTTGACGTGGCGGTATGACGTCATGACGAACCGGAATCCGCCGTCCTCGGGGGTGCCGAAGCCGCCGCGCAGACAGTCGRCCAGCGCGTCCAGGTTCGACCCGAAATAGCCGCCGTCACCGTTGACCGCGCGACCGATCTCGGCGTAGAAGTCCGGCGGCGATGAGATCCGTGCGCCGTCGATCCGGTAGGTCTTCATGCAACTCCGATCTGGCAGAAGGATTCGTAGTGATCGTCGGTGTAGTAGAAGTCCGGCGGGTCGCCGCCGGCGACGATGCGACGCGTCCCGCGGTGATGCAGTCCCGGTGTCGGCACGGTGTACTCGCGGTAGTAGCCCCGCTCGTGCTCGGGTAGGCGGCCCTCGTAGTTGCCGAAGGTGGTCCCGTCATTGCGGGGATGCGGAAAGGGCCCTCCGGCCTCGATGAGGTCCACGGTGGCCGCGACCTCCGGGGGCAGGCGGGCCAAGGAACATTCGTCCGCCGGTATGCAGCCGGCGATCAGCCCACACAACAGTGCGGTCGCCATCGCCATGCGCATGGGTCAAGACGCTAGCAACCTGCGCCTATTTTCGATCATGCTGAGCTGATACCCCCGCCCGGAATGCGGGACGGCTGGGCACGTTAGACATTCACGTGATGGTAGGAGCATTGGTGGAATCTCTGAGCTTCGTCGCCGTGGGCCAGGCCGACCCGCTGGCGGAGCCGCTGCTCGCCGAACTGACCATCGAATACTCGCAGCGCTACGGCGGTACCGCAGCCGGCGTGGCGGCCTGGTTGCGTGGTCATCCGGCCGAGGAGTTCGCCGCACCACACGGTGCACTGCTGATCGGGTTGCTCGGCGACGAACCCGTCACCGGCGGGGCGTTCCAGCGCTTCGACGCCGACACCGCCGAACTCAAACGGATCTGGACCCACAGCGGGTACCGGCAGCGTGGCTACGCCAAGGCACTGCTGGTGGCGCTGGAAGCAGTGATCGCCGAACGCGGCTACCGGCGCATCTACCTGACCACCGGGGATCGCCAGCCCGAGGCGGAGGCGCTCTACGAATCGGCCGGCTACACCCGCCTGGCCGAACCGCTGCCCGCCGAGGGCGACATCTACCCGATCGCATTCGAGAAGGTACTGACATGAGCGTTCCACTTTCCGTGCTGGATCTCGCCCCGCTCAGCGCGGGCAGTGACGCCCCTGCGGCGTTGCGCAACACCGTGGACCTCGCCCAGCACGCCGAGCAGTGGGGCTACCGCCGCTACTGGGTGGCCGAACATCACTATGTCGCGGTGGCCAGTGCGTCACCGGCGGTGCTGATCGGTCAGATCGCCGCCGCCACCAAGACCATTCATGTCGGCGCGGCCGCGGTGCAGCTCGGCCACACCACCGCCATCGCGGTGGTGGAGAGCTTCGCGACCCTGGATGCCTTCCACCCGGGACGCATCGACCTCGGGGTGGGCCGTTCGGGGCAGCGCCGCACCGAGGCGATCCGGGAGACGCCGCGCGAGCCGAGGCCGCCACGGGAGTGGCACGAGGTCGACGGTGTCGTGGTGCCCGCCCCGTTCGACCTGTCGGCACTGATGCGCAACCCGCGTCTGAAGGCGACGATGACGACGCTGCAGCAACCCGACGCCGTCGCACCGGATTTCGGTGATCAGGTCGCCGATATCCTGGACCTGCTCAACGGCACGTACCGGGTGGACGGATTCGAGGCGCACGCCACTCCCGGCGAGGGCACCGCATTGCGGCCGTGGGTGTTCGGCAGCAGCAGGGGGCAGAGCGCACGAGTCGCCGGTGCGCAGGGATTACCGTTCGTCGCCGCCTATCACATCGCACCGGCCACCGCGCTGGAAGCGATCGAGGCCTACCGCAACGCCTTTCAGCCCTCGGAGGCGTTGGCCGAACCCTACGTGGTGGTGTCGGCGGACGTGCTCGCCGCCGATGACCACGCGACCGCGCAGCATCTGGCCGCAAGCTTCGGGCACTGGGTGCATTCGATCCGGGCCGGCGGCGGCGCCGCGCCGTATCCCGATCCGGACGGCGTGTCACCACTGAGCGATGAGCAGCGTGAGCTCGTGAAGGACCGCATCGCAACGCAATTCGTGGGCGACGCCGGCGAGGTGGCGCAGCGGCTGTCGGACCTGCAGCGGGTCACCGACGCCGACGAACTGGTCATCACGTCGGTGGCGTACCGGCACGAGGATCGGTTGCGCTCCCATGAGCTGGTCGCCAAGGCCTGGACGGCCTCGTAGTCTGAGGCGGTGTCACTCGCCACCGTGGGCCTCCTGATCCTGGCCGCCGCGCTGTTCACGGCGCTACTGGGCATCGGTGTGCGCACGCTTGTCGGCCGCAACAGCGAGGTTCCCGCCGTGCGGCGAACGGTGATCCGACTGCGCGGCAATGCGGCGGGCCGGGTGCTGTTCGGCCCGTCGGAGAACGACGCCCTGGACAGCGAGGAACTCGACCAGATGATCCTGCTGCCCACCATCGTGCTGGTGTGCGGTCTGGTGGTGACCGCGGTCTTCCTGTTCGGTTACGAGCTCATCGGCTAGCCGCGTCCGCGGCGTCCCGGATCGGACCGTGCCACACCGGACCGTGCCCGGGCAGCAGCACCTCGGTGTCCAGCATGCCCAGGGCGGCCAGGCTGCGCACACAGCCGTCCTGATCGTGGTTGAACAGGCCCGGCAGCAGCTGCGGGCCGCGCCGGGAGCTCACCGGGTGCCCGGTGATCAGCGCGTCCCCGGCCACCAGCACCCCGTCGACCAGATAGGAGCAGTGGCCGCCGGTGTGCCCCGGCGTCGGAACGGCGATCGGGGTGCCGGGCAGCGTCGCGGCGATGTTCTCGTCGAACGCCTCGGCCGTCGGGATGCCCTCATGGGTCAGACCGCCCTTGCGGACCAGCGCCAGCGACCAGGCGAGGTAGCGCGGCTGCCAGGCGCGGGTGAGCACATCCACCGGCGATGCCTGCTCCAGGTACTGCCGCTTCGCGTGCCCGACCTCGGTGGCGTGCGTATACACCGGTGTGCCATGGGTTTTCGCGAACCAGATGGCCGATCCGAGGTGGTCCACGTGAGCGTGGGTCAGCAGGATGGCCCGCACGTCGCCGGGGCCGAATCCGAGCTCGCGCACCGAGTCGAGGACCTCCTCGCGGCTACCCGGATACCCGGCGTCGATCAGGATGACGCCGTCGTCGTCGGTCACCAGCGTCCAGTTCACCAGGTCGGTCTGGACGAAGTAGACGGAGTCGGTGATGCGGTGCAGGGCTGCCGGCATGCCCGCGAGTGTAGGTCCGGAGGGCAGGAGCGAAGCGACAGGGGAAATGGAGACGGAGTAAAAAGGAACCGTGGCTGAACTCAAATTGGGATACAAGGCGTCGGCGGAACAGTTCGCCCCGCGTGAGCTCGTCGAACTGGCCGTGGAGGCCGAGGCGCACGGCATGGACAGTGCGACCGTCAGTGATCATTTCCAGCCCTGGCGCCACGAGGGCGGCCATGCCCCGTTCTCGCTGGCCTGGATGACCGCCGTCGGTGAGCGCACGCAGCGGCTGATCCTGGGCACCTCGGTGCTCACCCCGACCTTCCGCTACAACCCGGCGGTCATCGCGCAGGCCTTCGCGACCATGGGCTGCCTGTACCCGGACCGGATCTTCCTCGGTGTGGGCACCGGTGAAGCACTCAACGAGATCGCCACCGGATACGAGGGCGAATGGCCGGAGTTCAAGGAGCGCTACGCCCGGCTGCGTGAATCGGTGCGGCTGATGCGCGAGCTGTGGCTCGGTGACCGCGTCGACTTCGAGGGTGAGTACTACAAGACCAAGGGCGCCTCGATCTACGACGTCCCCGAGGGCGGTATCCCGATCTACATCGCCGCCGGTGGGCCGCAGGTCGCCAAGTACGCCGGGCGCGCCGGTGACGGTTTCATCTGCACCTCCGGCAAGGGGGAGGAGCTCTACAAGGAGAAGCTCATCCCGGCCATGCGCGAGGGCGCGGAGGCGGCGGACAAGAACCCCGATGACATCGACCGGATGATCGAGATCAAGATCTCCTACGACACCGACCCGGAGGCCGCGCTGGAGAACACCCGGTTCTGGGCGCCGCTGTCGCTGACCGCCGAGCAGAAGCATTCGATCGACGACCCGCTGGAGATGGAAAAGGCCGCCGACGAGCTGCCCATCGAGCAGGTGGCCAAGCGCTGGATCGTCGCGTCGGATCCCGATGAGGCCGTCGCCAAGGTCAAGGACTACGTGGATTGGGGCCTGAACCACCTGGTGTTCCACGCGCCCGGCCATGACCAGCGCCGCTTCCTGGAGCTGTTCAAGCGGGATCTGGAACCACGGTTGCGGAAACTGGGCTGACACCACCGCCATTGCTGGTCGCGGTCAACCGGACCCGGTCGGCGCGGAACAGGTCGTAGGCGAACTCGAACGGGCGCCCGCTGTTGTCCCGCGTCACCCGGGTGATGGCCAGCAGCGGTTTGCGGTGCGCGATCGCGAGCCAGGTGGCTTCCCGCGGGCTCGCGCTGACCACCTCGATGGTTTCGGTGGTGCTGGCGGGCTCCAGTCCGTACCGCTGCCGCAACAGTTCGTACAGCGATCCGCCGAGCGGCTGGGCCAGCAGATCGGCGGCATGTGCGGCGACGAAACAGGACAGGTCCACCGACAGCGGTACCCCGTCGGCGTATCGCAACCGGCGGATCACGATGACCGGGGTGTCCTCCGGGACCTCCAGGGCAACCGACTCGGCGAGGGTGGCCGGTCTGCTATCGGTGCCAAGGACTTTCGTGTCGCTGGTGTGGCCACCGCTGTGCAGCCGGGCGGGTAGCCCCACCTGCTCGGCGGCGTTGCGCTGCACCACATCTGCGCGAATGAAGGTGCCGCCGGCGCGACCGGTGCGGCGCTCCAGCACTCCGGCCTGGCTCAGCGGCAGCAGTGCGCTGCGCAGCGTTGCACGCGACACGGCGAACTGCTCGGCCATCTCCCGTTCGGTGCCCAGCCGAGAACCCGGGCGCAGTGCACCGCTGGACAGCATGGACAGAATCCGCCGGCGCACATCTTCTGCTACCGCTCCCCCCGCCGATTCCATGATCAGGTGGCTATCGCGTCCAACGACTCGGGCAACACCTGGCCTCCATCGACGGCGATGGCCTGGCCGGTGATGTAGGCGGCTTCTCTGGTGGCCAGGAACGCCGCGAGATGACCGATGTCCTCCGGTGTGCCCAGGGCGCCGGCCGGAATCGACCGCGCCATGCTGGCGATGTAGTCCTCCCCGTTTTCCAGCAGGCCTTCGGTGAGGATGTTGCCGGGCAGCACGGCGTTGACGGTGATCCCCTTGGGCGCCAACTCGATTGCGGCGGTGCGCATGAATCCGAGCTGTGCGGCCTTGGTGGCGCCGTAGTGGGACCAACCGGGGTAACCGGTGATCGGCCCGGTGATCGACGACGTCAGGATCACCCGCCCGGTGCCGGACGCGATCAGCGCGTCCAGGCAGGCCTGCACCGCGTAGAACGTGCCGTTGACGTTGACGCCCATGATCTCGTTGAGCTGCTCGGGCGTCATGGTGGCAAGTGGAGCGTCGGGAAAGATTCCGGCATTGGCGCACAACACATCCAGGCCGCCGAAGGCCTCGACGGCGGTGGCGGCCATCTCGGTACAGGACTGCCGGTCGCTCACGTCGGCGCGCACCCCGATCACCGTGCCGTCACCCAGCTCGTCCAGGGCGGCCACCGCCTCGTCGAGACCGGTTGCCGTCCGCGCCGCGATCGCGACATTCGCGCCGGCGCGGGCGAATACCGTGGCGATACCGCGGCCGATCCCCTTACTGCCGCCGGTCACCAGAACCGAGCGGGACTGCAGGTCGAACATGTGTCTCCTCAACGTAACCAGGTGCGATCGGCGAGATACCGCTCGGACAGGCGGGCGGTCCCGACGGCGTATCCGGGACCGATGGCTTTGGCGGCGTCGGCGTCCGCGTGCGAGGCGATCCACGCGGTGAGCTGGATCCGGCGCAGCATGACGAAGGTGGGGATGAGCGCCAGGTGCTCGTCGGGCAGCGCGCGCACCTTCAGGTAGCCGCGCAGCCATTCGGCCACGATGCGCTCGGCCTCGGGGGTGTCCTCGATCCAGGACACCACCGCGCCCAGGTCGGCCAGATTCCAACCCCACCCGGAGTCGTCGAAGTCGATCACGGTGATCCCCGCCGACGGTGCGGCCGGATCGACCATCAGGTTCGCCAGCCGCAGATCGGCATGGATCAGGCCGAATCTGTCTGATTCGGTGCCGAATTCGGACAGCTGTTCGGTGATGTGGTGCGCTGCGCGCATGATGGCGGACCGGTCCGTGTCGGCCAGTCCGGGTGCCTCGCGCCAGTCACCCCAGCGGGCGCCGGGGCCGAGGATGTCGTCGAGGTCCCAGCGGAAGCGGGTGAAGTCGGACGGCGCGGCCCAGTCCTGCACATGATCGTGCATGATCGCGGTCAGCTCGCCGAGTTCGGCGAACCCGACCGCGTGCGGAACCTCCTCGGCGGTACAGCCCGAAATCAGGGTGACGGCGTCGACGTGCAGGTCGCGGCCGTCCACGGAGGCGGTGACCACATCGAGGCCTGAGGTCGAGCGCACCAGCTCGGGGGTCTTGACCACGGTGTCGTGGCGCAACGCGGCCATCCAGGCGAGTTCGGAGCGGATGCCGTCGAGGGAGTGATAGCCCGGCCGGTGCACGCGCAGGACGATCGGATCGTCATCGCACACCTGGTAGGTGGCGTTCTCGGACAGGCTGAGCAGCCGCAGGGGGGTATCGAGGTCGCGGCCATAGGCGGACAGTGCCGCCCGGGCGAAGCACGCATGGTCGGCAGGCAATCCCGGCATTCGATCAGTGTGGGCCAATTGTCGGGCCAAAGCAGACCAAATCGACGATTTTAACGGCGGCGTTGCAATACGCTCAGGTTGGAAACACTGCCGAAACACAGCCAATTGACAGCTTAAATCTCCAGTTGACCAACGAATCTGAGCGAGGTAACAATTGCCGGCGTCGTCTTTCGTCATCGGCATCGGGGCCGACGGCACTTCGAAACCAGACCAAATATCGGTCTGGGATATGCCCTCAGATTGGGATGCAATGAGCGAGATCATCGATCCACCGGCCCCCACGGGTGCCAACCCCATCCAACGTCTCAAACCGAATGCGGTCGGGCTGTGGGGTGTGCTGTTCATGGCGGTCGCCACCGCGGCGCCCATCACCGCGATGGTCGGCAACGTGCCCATCGCGGTCGGCTTCGGTAACGGCGCCAACGCGCCCGCCGGTTATTTCGTCGCCACCATCGTGCTGACGCTGTTCGCCATCGGCTACGCCGCGATGAGCAAGCACATCACCGCCACCGGCGCCTTCTACGGGTACATCTCCCACGGCCTGGGGCGCATCGTCGGACTGGGCGCCGGCTTCCTCACGGCGTTGGCGTACATGGTGTTCGAGGCGTCGCTGATCGGGATCTTCTCGTTCTTCGGCACCGACCTGTTCTCGTCGCTGTTCGGCGTAGACGTGCCGTGGCTGGTGTTCGCGCTGGTGATGCTCGCCGTCAACGCCCTGCTCACCTACTTCGACATCAATCTGGCCGCCAAGGTGCTCGGGGTCTTCCTCGTCACCGAGATCGTCATGCTGGCCGCGATGGCGCTGTCGGTGTTGTTCACCGGCGGCGGTCCGCAGGGCTGGTCCTGGGGATCACTGAACCCGCTCAACGGTTTTCAGAGCCTGTCGGGCGTCGTCGAGGGTGCCGACGGTTCCACGATGGCCGTCGTCGGGTCCGCCGGTGTCGGCCTGTTCTTCGCGTTCTGGTCCTGGGTCGGTTTCGAGTCCAGCGCCATGTACGGCGAGGAGTCGCGCAACCCCAAGAAGATCATCCCCATCGCCGTCATCAGCTCCGTGATCGGCATCGGCGCGTTCTACGTGGTGGTGTCCTGGCTCGCGATCGTCGGTACCGGACCGGAGAATGCCATTGCGCTGGCACAGGATTCGGCCACGGCGGGCAACATCTTCTTCAACCCGGTGCAGGACAACCTCGGGCAGTGGGCGGTCGATCTGTTCAAGATCCTGCTGATGACAGGTTCGTTCGCCTGCGGCCTGGCATTCCACAACTGTGCCGCCCGCTACCTGTACGCCCTGGGCCGGGAGGATGTCATCCCCGGTATGCGTAAGACCATCGGTGCCACCCACCGGGTGCACGGCTCACCGCACATCGCCGGCTTCGTGCAGACCGGTTTCGCCTTCCTGGTCGTGATCTTCTTCGAGCTCACCCACCGTGACCCCTACACCGGTCTGTACGGTCTGATGGCCCTGCTGGGTACCACGGCGATCATGATCGTCCAGGCGCTCGCCGCGTTCTCGGTGATCGCGTACTTCCATGTGCAGAAACGTCATCCGGAGACCGCCAACTGGTTCACCACCTTCCTGGCGCCGCTGCTGGGCGGCCTCGGGATGGTGTACGTGGTCTACCTGCTGGCCAAGAACGCGTCGTTCGCGGCGGGCACGGCGGCCACCGACTGGATCTTCGCCGCCATCCCGTGGGTCGTCGGCATCGTCGGCATCGGCGGTGTGCTGCTTGCGGTGTTCCTGAAGTTCAAAGATCCGCAGCGGTATGGCGAACTGGGCCGTACCGTTCTGGAAGAAGCCCACGAGCGCTGACGGGAATCATGCCTTTCTCCAACATCATGGATTCCAACAGCTATCAGGGTGGTCAGCTGGATGACCCCCTGATAGCTGCCCGTGACCGGGTCCTGGGTCCCGCGTACCGGCTGTTCTATGACAAGCCGGTGCATCTGGTGCGGGGATTCGGCACGAAGCTCTACGACGCCGAGGGCAATGACTACCTCGACGCCTACAACAACGTCGCCAGCGTCGGGCACTGCCACCCGCACGTGATCGATTCGGTGACAAGGCAGTTGAGCACCCTCAACACTCACACCCGGTACCTGCACGAGGGCATCGTCGACTACTCGCAGCGGCTGCTGTCCACCATGCCAGACGCCATCGATCAGGTGATGTACGCCTGCACCGGTTCCGAGGTCAACGATCTCGCGCTGCGGGTCGCGGCGATGCACACCGGCGCCACCGGCGTGATCGTCACGGAAGAGGCCTACCACGGCAATACCGAAGCGGTGACGGCGATCTCGCCCTCGATCGGAGGGCGCACCGTGCTGGGGCGCCATGTGCGCACGGTGTCACCGCGGCTGGAGCGCGCCGAGATCGCCGCGGCGATCTCCGACCTGCAGGACAGCGGTTTCGGCGTGAGCGCGCTGATCGTCGACACCATTTTCTCCTCCGACGGCATCTACCCGGACCCGTTGGTGCTGGCGCCGGCGGTGGCGGCGGTCCGGGCCGCCGGCGGGGTGCTGATCGCCGATGAGGTGCAACCGGGATTCGGCCGCACCGGCGCGGGAATGTGGGGCTTCAYCCGACACGGTGTGGTGCCCGACCTGGTGACCATGGGTAAGCCGATGGCCAACGGGCTGCCGGTGGCCGCCATGGCGGCCCGCGGTGATGTACTCGCCGGCTTCGCCACCAGTGTGCCGTACTTCAACACCTTCGGGGGCAACCCGGTGTCGATGGCGGCCGCGGCCGCCGTCCTGGACGTCATCGAACGCGAACGCCTGATCGCCAATGCCGCCACCGTGGGTGGCGACCTGCGTGCCGAGGTGGCCCGGCTGGCGGCCGGCCATCGCCGCATCGGGCAGGTGCGCGGTGCCGGGCTGTACCTCGGGGTGGAGGTGCTCGACGATGCCGGCCTGCCGGATCGCGCGACGGCACGGTGGATCGTGAACGCCATGCGGGAACGGCGGGTGCTGATATCGGTGTGCGGTGGGGACGGCAATGTCCTCAAGATCAGGCCGCCGATGGTGTTCTCGATGTCCGACGTGGACCGCTTCGTTGCCGAACTCGGTGAGGTGCTGGCAAGCTTGGCCGAGTGACCRCGCATGCTGCTTCGGCCATCTACATAGCGTCACCCGAGGGTGACACCGGAAAATCCACCATCGCACTGGGCATTCTGCACAAGCTGGCTGCCACCGTCGCCAGGGTCGCGGTGTTCCGGCCCATCACCCGACTGGAACATCGTGATTCTTCCCCGTCGCTTCGCTCGCCCCAGGATGACGCCGAGGGCGAACGCGACTACATCCTGGAACTGCTGCTGTCCCAGGCGACCGCCGGACTCTCCTACGAGGAATGCGCCGGTGTCAGCTACCAGCAGCTCCACGAGGACCCCGAGGCGGCCATCGCCGAGATCGTGGACCGCTTCCACCGGGTCGCCGACCGCTCCGATGCAGTCCTCATCGTCGGCAGCGACTACACCGATGTGGCGGCGCCCAGTGAACTG
>NZ_JBFUKN010000062.1:0-36134 GCF_056400845.1 Mycobacterium sp. P4_H6
CGGCACCGCTGCAACCATCGGTGCCCGCGGTGCAGCAGCCGCGGCTGCGCGACCGCATCATTGACCGCATCCCGATCATCGGCCGCTTCAACTGACCACCTGCTCGCTCTGACGCGCCACGCACATCCCGCTACGTTGTAAGCCGTGAGTGTCACCCCGGCAGACCTGACCGGCACCGAGCGCGCTGTGCTGCTGGTCCTGATGGCCGAATCCCGCCCGGTACCCAACCCCGACCTGATCGCGCTCGGCCCCCGACTGGAGAAAACCGGCCGCGACAAACTCAATAACCTCGGCCTGATCGAATCCGACCGCAGCGGTGGTCGTTTCGTGCACGAGCTGACCGACCGCGGCTGGCGGCTGTGCCGCGACATCCTGAGCGCCGGCCCACCCGCAGGTGCCGCCGGACCCGCCAAAACCCTGGCCACCCTCCTCCAAGGCTTCGAGCGCTACCTGCAGCGCGCCGACCTGAGCCTGGCCGACGTGTTCTGGCCCGACACGCCGAGCAGCCCCACCGACCGGATCCGCGCCGCCTACACCGCACTGGCCATCCGCCCCGGCGCCTGGGTCGCGCTGACGACACTGCGCGGACACCTCGATGACCTGCCCCGCACCGACATCGACGACGCGCTCGGCGACCTGTACCGCACCGGCGCCATCAGCCTCATTCCCGAGGAAAACCAGAAGGTCCTCACCCCGGCAGACCGCGCCGCCGCGCTGGAAGTCGGCAATCAGGCCAAGCATCTGATTAGCATCGAGAGCTAATGCAGGATGCACATCGCGACGCGCTCGCCGCGCTTCGCCTCACCTGGGCGCCCACCAGTGACGATCTGTGGCGCCCGCAGGCCACCCACGTGGACGGCCTCAACGAGCGCGCCATCGAGGACGTCATGGACGCGTTCGGTGACGCGCTGCGCGATCCCGACACCGCCCCGCTGGGGGTCGCGATCCGCGGGCAGGCCGGCTCGGGCAAGACCCACCTGCTCGGCCAGATCCGCGAACGCGTCCAGGAAAGCGGCGGGTTCTTCTTCGTCGTCGAACTGCTCGACGCCGCCAGCTTCTGGGAATCGGTGCGCAGCGGTGTCCTGGAAAGCCTCGGCCGGCCCGGCGAGAACCGCGAAACCCAGCTCAAGGACCTGCTGTGGGAGCTGTCCTCGATCGCGCACGTCTCCCGCGCCGACCGCCGCGCCATCATCGGCGACGAGGACCTCGAACCCGAGGTGCTCGACGACTTCGTCAACACCCTGGCCAAGGCGCGCCGCGATGTCCGCGACTGCCACCAGACCCTGCGCGCGCTGGTGTTGTTGGCCGCCAACGATCTTGGCGCCCGCGATATCGGCGACGCCTACCTGCAGGCCAGTGAGGAAGTCGGCGCCGAAGACCGGCAGGCCTGGCGGTTGCGCGGCACCAGCCCGTCCGCGCAGCAGTGCGTGCGCGATATCGCCCGGCTCACCGCACTGGCCGGGCCCGCGGTGCTCGCGCTGGACCAGATCGACACCCTGCTCGCGCAGACCTCGACGCGCACCGACGAGTCCGGACCCGACGCCGACGGCGTGCTCGAGCAGGTCGCGCACGGCCTGATGTCACTGCGGCAGTCCATGCGGCGCACCGTCGCGGTGGTGGCCTGCCTGCCCTCGGCGTGGGAACGCATCCGCGACCGCGCCACCGCCAGCGTGTCCGACCGGTTCCGGGTCACCGCACCGCTCGCGCCGCTGCCCAGTGCCGATATCGGCCGCGCCATCCTGGAACGCCGCTTCGCCGCCAGCTACGCCTCGGTCGGCTTCACCCCGCCGTACCCGAGCTGGCCGATCCTGCCCGCAGCATTCGACGGGGCCGCCGGGCACACCCCGCGCCAGCTGCTGATCCGCGCCGACAAACACGTCCGCGACTGCCTGCTGCGCCGCGAAGTCATCGAGATCTCCCGCTTCGGGGCGGTCCCCAAAACGTCGGATCCGAAGCCGGACAACGACACCGATGTCGACACGTCCAACATCGACCGGCGCTTCGCCGAATACCGCAGCCGCGCGGTCACCGCCGCCGCGCTGGACCCGGACGGCGAGGACACCGCGGTACCCGCCCTGCTCAACGCCGCGCTGACGGCGTGGATCGTCGAGCACGGCGATGACCAGTCCTACAAATGCGACCCGCCGCCCGGCTCGCATGTGGTGCTGCACGCCCGGCTACGCCAGACCATCGACTCGGCCACCGACGACGAACGGCACTGGGCGTTCCGCGCGGTCGGCGCCACCAACGCCGTCGCCGCCCAGAACCGCATCAAGAAGACCTACGCCGCAACGGGTCTGGGCTCCGGATCGGACCGGCGTGGGCTGTTCCTGCTGCGCAACCATCCCTGGCCGAGCGGACCCAAGACGCAGAACCTGATCGACGAGGTCAAGGCCGCCGGTGGGCGCACCCTGGCGTTGTCGGACAACGACATCCGCACCATGGCCGCGCTGCGCGACCTGATCGCCGAGGACGTGCACGGCTTGACGGACTGGCTGCGCGAACGCCGGCCCGCGCACGGCATCGTGCTGCTGCAGGAGGCGCTGGAATTCGAGGCGCCCGCCGCCGCGGTCGTAGAGCAGCCGGTGCCGGAACCCGAAGCCGAACCGTTGCCGGAAACCCAGGTGTCCGACACGCAGATCCCGCTCGGCATCGACCTGCACTCCGACGAGACCGTCGCGGTCGATCTGGCGTTGCTGCGCAAGCACATTGCCATCTTCGYCGGCTCGGGATCGGGCAAGACGGTGCTGATCCGGCGGCTGGTCGAGGAATGCGCGCTGCGCGGGGTGTCCTCGATCGTGCTCGACCCCAACAACGACCTGTCCCGCCTGGGCTCCGCGTGGCCGGAGCTGCCCAACGGGTGGCGGCCCTCCGACGATGCCCGCGCCCAGGACTATCTGCACAACACCGAGGTCGTCATCTGGACGCCACGTCGTTCCAACGGCCGCCCGCTGGCGTTCCAGCCGCTGCCCGACTTCCCGAGCGTCGTCGATGACCGCGACGAGTACAACGACGCCGTCGAATCGGCCTGCGCTGCCCTCGAACCCCGCGCGCTGATCGCCGGGCAGACGCAGAAGGCCAATCGGTCCCGCGCGGTACTGCGGGAAGCGTTGCAGCAGTACGGCCGTCAACCCGCGCCGACGCTGGACGGGTTCATCGACATGCTCGCCGACCTGCCCGATGATGTCAGCAACCTGGCCGACGGCCGCCGCATCGCCGCCGATATGGCCCAAGATCTGCGCGCCGCGATGGTCAACGACCCGATGTTCGGTGGTGCCGGCCAGCCCGTCGACCCCGGGGTGCTGCTCACCCCGTCGGAGGGCAAGCGGGCCCGGGTGTCGGTGATCAGTATGATCGGCCTGCAATCCGACGAGCAGCGCCAGGGCTTCGTGAACCAGCTGCAGATGGCGTTGTTCGCCTGGATCAAACGCAACCCGGCGGGGGATAAGCCGCTGGGCGGGCTGCTGGTGATGGACGAGGCGCAGACCCTCGCCCCGTCGCGGGGCACGACGGCCAGCACCCGCAGCACGCTGGCGCTGGCCTCGCAGGCCCGCAAGTACGGCCTGGGCCTGGTGTTCGCCACCCAGTCGCCGAAGGGCCTGCACAACCAGATCCCGGGCAACGCGACCACCCAGTTCTACGGGCTGCTGAACTCGCCGGTGCAGATCGGCACCGCCGAGGAAATGGCCAGGGCCAAGGGCGGATTGGTGCCCGACATCAGCCGCCTGCGGGCCGGCAACTTTTACGTTGCCACCGAGGGGGAGGCGTTCCACCGCGTCGTCGCGCCGTGGTGCCTGTCCTATCACGCGTCCAGCCCGCCGTCGGCCGAGGAAGTGCTGGCGTTGGCGCAGGCGGAGACACCGCAGCCCGTCGCGTAGCGAAGCGCATACTGGCACCATGCCGAACATCACCGCCGTACACGGCGACATCACCCGGCAGAACGTGGACGCCGTCGTCAACGCCGCCAACAACGCCATGCGCGGCGGCGGAGGCGTCGACGGAGCCATCCACCGCGCCGGTGGCCCCGACGTCCTACAGGACTGCATCAAACGCTTCCCCGACGGCCTGGCCACCGGGGACGCCGGCTGGACCACCGCGGGCAACCTGCCCGCCCGCTGGGTCATCCACACCGTCGGACCCAACTACTCCGCAGGTCAACGCGACCGCAAGCTGCTGGAATCCTGCTATAGCCGGTCCCTGCAGGTCGCCGACGAACTCGGTGCCGCCACAATCGCTTTCCCACTGATCAGCGCCGGAATCTACGGCTGGCCCAAGGACGACGCCATCGCCGCGGCCATTGACACCATCGCGGCCGCGGATACCCGTGTCGAAGAAGCCCGGCTGGTGGCTTTCGACGCCGCGACCTACGAGGCGGTGCGTGCGCGGCTCGACGGTTAGCGCGTCGACGCCACCAGCCGCGCCAGCTCGGCCTCGATCCCGGCGGTGATGGCGGCCGCGTCGGCGACATGGCGGGAATCCGCCGTCACCGACAGGCACAGATTGTCGTCCCAGGACATCGCGATCACGCTGGGACCCATCCCGTGATACAGCGGCCCGGCCGGGAAGAACTGCAATGCCGGCAGATTCATGAATACCGGATTGTCCACGGCGATACCGCTGGCGTTGGACACGATCACATTGCACGGCCACGAGATCGTCTCAGCCAGGCCGTACCGCTCGATGGCGCGGAACAACAAGTTGACCGCCCGCCCGGGCGCGTACTCGTTCCACTGCCGGAACAGGTTGACCCCGCGCTGTTCCTGCACCGCCTTCACCGCGCGGGCATGCTCGGCGATGGCCAGCAGGCGCTGCACCGGGTCGCCGATGGTGGTGTTGAGGTTGACCCGCAGCACGGTGGTGGTGCCGACCCCGTCGGTGATGTAGTCCGACTGGTCCGCGGCGCGCATGGCGTAGGGGACCGCCGCGACCAGGGGAGCCGCCGGGCGTTCCCCGCGGCGGGTCAGTACTTCATTCAGCGCCGCACCCACACAGGCGAGCAGGATGTGGTTGACGGTCACCGCATGCGTCTTGGCCACGGCCTGCAGGTCGTCCATCGGCAGCACCGCCGCGGCGGCCGTCGATGTCCCCGACAGTGAGCAGTTCAGCGAGGTTCTGGGCGCCTTGACCTCCAGCTGCCGGGCCGCCCACTTGCTGCGTGCCACCCGCGCCGAAGTGGCCAGCAGCTTCGGCATCCGCCGCAGCCGTCGGCCCTTGCGCTGCAGGGCATCCCGCACGATCTCCGACGGGTGCGCCGGGAACGTCGAGGACAGCGCGACGGTCTTCGCGGGCTTGCCGGACAGGTCGCCGGGCGTCATCAGGCAGCCGACGACCTCCATCGCCGAATCGCCGTCGACGAGCAGATGGTGGATCACCGAGATCAGATAGGCGTGATCGCTGTCGCCGTCCTCGATCACGTAGATGTGCCACAACGGTTCCCGGCGATCCAGGTGCGTCGCCCGCACCTGCGCCAGCGCCCTGGCCGCGCCCACCGCGCCGCCGGGCGCGGGCATCGGCAGTGCGGTGACGTGTGCGGATACGTCGATCTCGGGGCGGGTGACCAGCATCGGCCGGTCCGGGTTGAACCACGGATCGAACAAGACCTTGCGATAGGCCGGCATCAGATGAATCCGGCCGGCCAGCAATGACACCACATGCTCGCGCAGATTGCCGGGCACCGAACTGCGGTCCACCAGGACCAGGGACATGCCGTTGCCGACCTGCAGCGCGGTCTCCTGGTACAGCTGCCAGGCATCCATTCCGCTGACTCGTTCGGCGCGGTCCGTCGCGAAGCCGCTCATGCGGCGTAGAACTGTCGCACCCAGTGCCGATACTTGCCGATCGGCCCGTCACCGGGCGTCAGCTTCGGGTGTTCGAGATAAACCTTGTCATCCCAGATGAGTTGGTCACGCCGCACCTCGTAGGCGACGACCTGCAGCACGATCCAGCCGATCAGCTTCTCGATCGGGGACGCCAGCGCACGCAGCACCGTGTTGCGGAAACGTCGCTTGGCGCTGATGCCGATGTAGATGTCGACGTGGCGTTCGGCGACCGGGGTGGGCAGCACCATCTGGCGCACGTTCAAACCGCCCTGGATGGCGATCTCGACCAGGGAGAAGCCGAGGCCCACCAGCACCGATTCGAAGTGGAAGCTGATCCCGCCGATCAGCGGGACGGGTTTGGTGCCGCCGTATTCGGTGTAGATACGGGGCCCGTCGATCTCCATCGGCTTGGGTACCACGAAGTCGCGGAACTTGTGGATCGTCGCGAAATGCGCGTGGTCCAGCCCGTTTTCGTTGACTTCCTGAGGGTGGGTCTTGAAATGCAGCTTCTTGGTGGCGATCGGATGCCAGCCCGGATCGGACTCGGGTAGATCCAGGTCGAACGCCGGTTCCGCGCCGGGCGGGCCGTGATACACCATGAT
Source organism: Mycobacterium sp. P4_H6 (assembly GCF_056400845.1). Classification (NCBI taxonomy): domain Bacteria; kingdom Bacillati; phylum Actinomycetota; class Actinomycetes; order Mycobacteriales; family Mycobacteriaceae; genus Mycobacterium; species Mycobacterium sp. P4_H6. The sequence continues at coordinate 6,422 of NZ_JBFUKN010000062.1, forward strand.
CATGCCCAGGTGATTGCGCACCGGCAGGGTCGTCAGCCGTGCGCCCCGCGGCGGTTCACCGGTCGGGGTGGAGATGCAGGCACCCGACGGCGCGAACCTGAACTCGTGGAACGGGCAGACCACGGTTTCGCCGGTGACCCAGCCGCGCTTGCCGATATGGGCGCCCAGGTGCGGGCAGTACGGTTCGGCCGCCGCGAGGGCGCCCGAGTCGGTGCGGAAGATGATGATCTCGCCGTCCAGGAAACGGCGGGTCAGCACCGTGCCGGGGGTGAGCTCATGGGCGAACGCCACCGCGTACCAGCTGTACGGAAAGGGCGGGAACGCGTCCCCGGCCCGGCTCAAACTGGTCGACTCCGTTGCTGAGGTCATCAATGCCCTTTCACCATTCCGGAAGGGCTGCCGCAGCATGGATGTCCGTGACGCAGCGCCAGAGGTGCAACCCCCGAAAACCCCCAGCGCACCGGTACTTTTCGCGCACGTTCAGGATGTAACTAGAACGTGTTCTAGTTGTGAAGTAGATCATTGCCACTACGCGGTACGCAAGGCGAAGGCCTTTTCTCATGCGGCGTGCGTGGCTGGTGTGAGCAGTGAGAACGACCCCGCGCCCTCCGACGAGCACCGCACCGATGGGCTGAGGCCCAGATTGACCCTCCGTCTATTCGGGTACGGGCCAAGGCATGGATGTGTACAACGTTGCTTTCGAATGGACCGACACCAATAAACACTGGCTGGTGGAAGTGCCCATCAGAGTCACCGCGTACCTGATCATCGCCCTGATCGCCCGCTACCTGATCCACCGCGCCATCGACCGCGCCACCACCGGCCGCAACCCGAAGATCGTCGCCGAAGCCCAGCCCGATGCCGGTGAATCCTCATCGAAGAAGCCACCGCTGCTGCGCAATCTGCGGGAGCGCTCCGGTTCGGCGAACGCCGCCAAGGTCGCGGCCCGGCGCCAGCAGCGCGCGCAGACCATCGGCTCGGTGCTGAAATCGACCGTGTCGATCGTGCTGTTGGTCTGGGTGGTGCTGACCATCCTCAACGTGTTCGGGGTGAACATCGCGCCGTTCATCGCCTCGGCCGGTGTGGTCGGCCTGGCCATCGGTTTCGGTGCGCAGAACCTGGTGCGTGACTTCGTGACCGGTGTGTTCATGCTGCTGGAAGACCAGTACGGGGTCGGCGACACCGTCGACCTGGGCGAGGCCACCGGTGAGGTGGAATCCGTCGGCCTGCGCATCACCACCGTGCGCGATATCGACGGCACGCTCTGGTACGTCCGCAACGGCGAGATCGCCCGCGTCGGCAACATGAGCCAGGACTACGCCGTCGCCCGCATCGAGGTGCCCGTCGCGCTGAACGCGGACATGCACGAAGCCGAAAAAGTAGCGCTGGAAGCCGCCCGGGAAGCCATCAAAGACGAGGCCATCGCCGCCAAAGTGATCGGCGAGCCGGAGATGCTCGGCGTGCAGACGATGTCCTCGGACCAGGTGACGCTGCGGCTCACCCTGAAGACCAAGCCGAACGCGCAGTGGTCGGTGCAGCGCCGGTTGCGTCGCGAGATCCTGCGGGCCTACGACGAGAACGGCATCGACCTGCCCTACCCGCAGCTGCGGGCTCCCGTCGCGGCGGGCGCCGAGAGCGAATAGGCCCTCACTTCGCGACTAGGACCTCGCCCTCCAGCCCGTCCGGGGACCGGAAGAACACGCTGAGCATGGAGCCGAAGTCGTTCACGGTGCCGTCGCTGGCGCCGTGTTCGACCAACCGGCCCACGATGGTGTCGAACGCCTCGCGGGACGCGGCCTGCAGACCGAAATGGTCCAGCCGGCCGCGTCCCCACATCGGGGTCTGACGGTCCGGCTCGGCATTGCCCGCGATGGTGAACACATTCAACGCGGTGTGCGGGCCGATCTGGATGTTGGTCATCGTCTCGTCGCCGTTCTCGCCGTGCGGGTTGGTCGGCCCGATGTCGGCGTCGAACACGCTGGCGTAGAACGCTTTGAGACGGTCGATGTCCTTGGTGATGACCGCGACGTGATTGATCCCGTCGACCAACATGGCTGCTCCCTAGATCAAGGCGTCGCAGGTGATGGGCAGATCGCGCACCCGCACCCCGGTGGCGTGGAAGACCGCGTTGGCCACTGCCGCGGCGGAGCCGACGATGCCGATCTCTCCGGCGCCGCGCGACCCCATCGGATTGGCGTGCTCATCGACATCATCCAGCGCGATGGCCTCGATCGCCGGAACGTCGGCGTGCGAACTGATGTGGTAGCTCGCGAAGTCGCGGGTGACGATGTGCCCGAAGCGCGGATCACGCACACTGTCCTCATGCAGCGCCATGGACAGCCCCATGGTCATGCCGCCGATCAGCTGTGACCGCAGCGTCGCCGGGTTGATCACCCGGCCCACCGAGAACACCCCCAGCATCCGCGACACGTGTACCTCGCCGGTGAACCGGCTGACCCGCACCTCCACGAAATGCGCACCAAACGAGTACATCCCGTACTTCTCGGCCTCTTCGTTCTCATCGGTGGCGTCGGCGGTGGTGTGCACGCCGACCTCGGGATGATCGCCGTGGTCATGCCGGAACGCGCGGGCCGCCGCGACGATGGCCCGGCCCCAGGATGTGATGCCCGACGAGCCACCCGCCACCGAGGCGCTCGGCAGGGCGGTGTCACCGATCTGCAGTTCGATCGCGGACAGCTCCACGCCCAGCGCGTCGGCGGCGATCTGCGCCAGTGCCGTCCAGGTGCCGGTGCCGATGTCGACCGCGCCGATCTGCACGACGTACCGGCCCGGAGCGGCGTGCTCGATGCGGGCGGCGTTGCCGGGCATCAGCATCGCCGGATACACCGCCGAGGCCACGCCGGAGCCGATCAACCACTCGCCCTCGCAACGGTTCCCGGGCTTGGGGTCGCGGTCGGCCCAGCCGAACTGCTCGGCGCCGGTCTGCAGGCACTCGATGAGCCTGCGGTTGGACCACGGGTTACCGGTCTCCGGGTCGACGGGCGGCTCGTTGCGGATCCGCAGCTCGATGGGGTCGATATCGCAGGCCACGGCAAGCTCGTCCATCGCGACCTCGAGGGCGAACATGCCGGGGCACTCGCCGGGAGCACGCATCCAGAACGGCACCGGCACATCCAGCGGCGCGAGCTTGTGCGAGGTGTTGCGGTTCGGCGCGGCGTACATCATCCGCGTCGGGGTCGCGGTCTGCTCGGCGTACTCCTTGACCGTCGCGGTCTGCTCGATCGCGTCATGGCTGATGGCGGTCAGGCTGCCGTCGGGCAGCGCGCCCAGACGCAGATGCTGAATGGTCGGGGTGCGGTAGCCGACCACGTCGAACATCTGCTGCCGCGTCAGCGCCAGCTTCACGTGCCGGCCCGGAAGTCGTTGCGCCGCCATCACGGCCAGCACATTGTGCGAATGGGGGGCGCCCTTGGAGCCGAACCCGCCGCCGACGTTCTTGGCGATCACCCGCACCTTCTCGGGTGCCAGGCCGAACGCCGTGGCGATCTCCTTCAGCGCGGCGTGTACACCCTGGGTGGAATCCCACAAGGTCAGCTCGTCGTTGTCCCACAACGCGATACAGGCGTGCGGTTCCATCGGGTTGTTGTGCTCATGCGGGGTGGTGTAGGTGTTGTCGATGACGACGGCCGCGTCGCGCAGCGCGGCCTCCACATCGCCCTGAGCGGTCTCGGCCGGGTAGTCCGGGTTGACCTGTTCGGGGGTGTAGAGCTTCGGGTGATCGGCGGTCAGTTCGGCGTCGACGACGTCTTCGTCGTACTCGACGCGTACCAGAGATGCGGCGTGCCGGGCGGTTTCGGCGCTGTCGGCGATCACCCCGCCGATCAGCTGGCCGCGGTAGTGCACAGCAGAGTCCTGCAGGACCGCGAGGTCACCGTTGGAGGCATCGGCGAGCTTCGGGGCGTCGAACACGGTGAGCACCGCGACCACACCGTCGACGGCCACGGCCGCGGAGGTGTCCATCGCGGTGATGCGCCCGTTGGCGATGGTGGCCTGCACCGGATGCAGATAGACCGGGTTCTCGACACCGAATTCGAACGCGTAGGGCGCGGTGCCGGTGACCTTGGCCGGGCCGTCCAGGCGGGTGACGGTGCTGCCCATCACGCGGTGTGCCAGCGTCATCGTGCACGTCCTTCCGCGACGGAGGTCAGAGTGGCCACGATCGCCCGCTTGGTCAGCTCCACCTTGAACTCGTTGCCGTCCAAGGGTTCTGCCGGTGCAAGTTCGGACTCGGCGGCTCGTTCGAACGCCTCCGCGCCGGCGGGTGACCCGACCAGTGACTGTTCGGCGAGGTGGGCGCGCCACGGTTTGTGCGCGACCCCGCCGAGCGCGGCCCGTGCGGCGCGGATGGTGCCGTCCTCGATGACCAGTTCGGCGGCCACCGAGGTGAGCGCGAATGCGTAGGAGGCGCGGTCGCGGACTTTGCGGTAGCTGGAGTGCGCACCGGCGGGCGGGGCGGGAATCTCGACCGCGGTGATCAGCGCGCCGGCGGGCAGGTTGGTGTCGCGGTCGGGTGCGTCGCCGGGCAGCCGGTAGAACTCGTCGATCGGCAGGCGGTGGTCCCCGTCGGCGTCGACGTAGACGATCTGGGCGTCCAGCGCGGTCATCGCCACCGCCATGTCCGAGGGGTGCACCGCGACACAGTGCTCGGAGGCGCCGAGGATGGCGTGGTAGCGCACGTAGCCGCCGATGGCGGAGCAACCGGTGCCGGGCTCGCGCTTGTTGCACGGGGTGGTGACGTCCTGGAAGTACACACACCGTGTGCGCTGCAACAGGTTCCCGCCGGTGGTCGCCAGGTTGCGCAGCTGACCGGACGCGCCGGAGAGCAGGGCGCGGGCCAGCACCGGGTAGCTGCTGCGGACCACCGGGTGCGCAGCGAGATCGGCGTTTCGGACATCGGCGCCGATGCGCAGTGATCCGTCGGGCAGCACGTCGATGTCCTGCAGCGGGAAAAGGTGGCCGACGTCGACGAGCAGGGAGGGTTGTGCTACACCGAGTTTCATATGGTCGACCAGGTTGGTGCCGCCGGCCAGGAACATGGCGTCGGGATGTTCGGCCAGCGTGGTGACGGCGTCCTCGACGCTGGTGGCGCGGTGGTAGTCGAAGGGGATCATCGTGCCGCCGTCTGGATCGCGTCGACGATGTTCGGGTAGGCGGCACAACGACACAGGTTGCCGCTCATACGTTCCCGGATCTCCTCGTCGGTGAGTTCGGGGGTGGCCTCCAGATCTTCGGTGACGTGGCTGGGCGCGCCGGACTTGACCTCGTCGAGCATGCCGACCGCCGAGCAGATCTGTCCCGGCGTGCAGTACCCGCACTGGAACCCGTCGTGGTCCAGGAAGGCCTGGGCGACGGGGTGCAGCGCATCGCCTTCGCCCAGGCCGGCGGCGGTGACTATCTCCGCGCCGTCATGGGCCACCGCCAGCCCGAGGCAGGTGGTGGCGCGGCGGCCGTCGATCAGGACGGTGCACGAGCCGCACTGGCCGTGGTCGCACCCCTTCTTGGGGGCGGTCACGCCGAGGTGCTCACGCAGCAGATCCAGCAGGGTGGTGCGGTTGTCGATGCGCACCGTGCGGTCGGTGCCGTCGACCCGCACGGTGACGTCGGTGAAGTGGGCTGACTCCATGGCCTGGGGTTACCCCGGTGGTCAGCGCCGAAACGCGGACCCCGTTCTTCGAATCGATTCCGATGAGAGTGCGTGCCGTTACCAAGGGCCGCGGCCGGCGGGCTACCATTGGGCCATCGATCGGATTCCCGATCAAACTGGCCCTCGCCGAACCATATTGGAGTTGTGTTGACCGCTGTTCGTCGTGCCTGCCTGGCGATCGTCTTTGCTGTGCTGGCCGTGGCGGGCGGGGTCGTCGTGACGGTGCTACCGGGCTGCACCCAGGGCTGCCAGACGTTGACCGCTACGTCGCAGGACCTGCCGAAGCCCTCACCGATCGAGCCGCCCCGGATCACGATCAACCCGGCGCCGCGGGCCGAGGTGGAGCCGGTGGGCCGGGTATCGGTCACCGCGCAGACCGRCACGCTCGCGGGCGTCACGCTGGTCAACGACGCGGGCACGGAGATCCCCGGCGTCCTCACCGACAACGCCACCAGCTGGCAGCCCGCGGTACCGCTGGGCTACGGCCGCAAATACACCCTGACGGTGCACGGGCGCGGTCCCGGCGGCATGCCGACCCGAGAGAGTTCGTCGTTCACCACCGTGGACCCCAGCTATCAGGCCCGGGTCTACCTCAACAGCACCGCGTACGCCCCGCTGAAGGAGGGCGCCACCTACGGCGTCGGCATGGTGGTCGTCGCGCGCTTCGACCAGCCCATCACCGACAAGGCCAGTGCCGAACGCCGGATGCGGGTGACCACCGCACCCGAGACCGTCGGCGCCTGGAACTGGATCGACGACCAGACCGCGCACTGGCGCCCGGAGAAGTACTACGCACCCGGCACCAAGGTGACCGTCGACGCCGGCATCTACGGCACCCGACTCGGTGAGGACCTCTACGGCGCGCAGGACGAGAAGGTGTCGTTCACGATCGGCGACTCGCATGTGTCGATCGCCGACGACACCACCAAACAGGTCAGCGTTTATACGAACGGAAAGCTGGTCCGCACCATGCCGACGTCGATGGGCATGGGCGGCTCCGAGACCGTCGGCAACACCACGCTGAGCTTCTGGACGCCGCGCGGGGTCTACACCGTGATGGACAAGGCCAACCCGGTGGTGATGGATTCCTCCACCTACGGTCTGCCGGTCGGTTCACGCCTCGGCTACCGCAACACCATCCCGTTCGCCACCCGCATCAGCATGGACGGCATCTATCTGCATCAGCTCAACGCGACCGTCTGGGCGCAGGGCAACACCAACGTCAGCCACGGTTGCCTGAACCTCAGCGGCGAGAACGCGGAATGGTTCTACAACTTCTCGACGCCCGGTGACATCGTCGAGATCCGCAACACCGGCGGTGAGCCGTTGGACCCCGCCAACAACGGTGACTGGAGCGTGCCGTGGGCGCAGTGGCGCCAGGGCAGCGCACTCACGTAGCGCGTCAGCCCTCGGCCGCGGCGACCAGCGACCGGAGCTGAATCTCCGGGTTGTCCCGCTGGAAGCCCTGCAGCCGCCACGGCGTGGAGAACAGCACCAGCATCACGCCGTCGCTGCGGGTCAGCACCTCCGCGGACACCTGCTTGTTCATGAAGTCGGCGTCCTTGGGATCGACGATGCGCGCCACCTGGTAGGGCAGCGACTCCAGGGCGATCGGGGAGCCGATCTCGGCGGCCATCCGATGCTGGGCCACCTCGAACTGCATGGGCCCGACGGCCGCGAATACCGGGGCCTGCTCGCCGCGGCGGTCCGAGCGCAGCACCTGCACCACGCCCTCCTGGTCTAGCTGCTCGATGCCCTTGCGGAACTGCTTGTGCTTGCTGGGATCGGTACCGCGCGCCACCGAGAAGTACTCGGGGGAGAAGCTGGGGATCGGCGGATACTGCACGGGCACATCGCGATACAGCGTGTCCCCGGGGCGCAGCACCGCGGCGTTGGCCAGCCCGATCACGTCGCCGGGCCAGGCGTCGTCCAGGGTGGAACGCTGCTGGCCGAACACCGACTGGGCGTACTTGGTGACGAACGGCTTGCCGGTGCCGGCGTGGGTGAGCACATCGCCGCGCTCGAACGTTCCCGAGCACACCCGGGCGTAGGCGATGCGGTCGCGGTGCGAGGAATCCATGCCGGCCTGCACCTTGAACACGAACGCGCTGAACGGCGACTCGACCGGCCGCGGGTTCCCGTCCACGTCGACGATGGGTCCCGGTGAGGGCGCCAGCTCCACCAGCACGTCGAGCAGCTGGTTGACGCCGAAGTTGAGCGCCGCGGAGGTGAACAGCACCGGGGAGGACTCGCCGGTGCGGAAGGTGTCCGGATCGAAGTCGGAGCCATCCATGGACAGCAGCTCGGATTCCTCGACCGCGGTCTCCCAGTCGGTGCCGGCGGCCGCCAAAGCCTGGTCGGCGGGGATGTGCTCCTCGGGGGCAGCGGTGGCGCCGCCGGCGGTGCGGGTGAACCGGATGTAGTGCCCCTTGCGGCGGTCCATCACGCCCTTGAAGTCCCCGGCGATGCCGACCGGCCAGGTCAGGGGAGTGGTGCGCAGCCCGATGCGTTCGTGGATCTCGTCCATCAGTTCCAGGGCGTAGCGGCCCGGGCGGTCCCACTTGTTGATCACCGTGATGATCGGGATGCCGCGATGCTTACACACCTGGAACAGCTTCAGCGTCTGCGGCTCAAGGCCTTTCGCGGCGTCGATGAGCATGACCGCGGCGTCGACGGCGGTGAGCACCCGGTAGGTGYCCTCGGAGAAGTCGGCGTGGCCGGGGGTATCGAGCAGGTTGATGACGCAGTCGCGGTAGGGGAACTGCAGCGCGGTCGAGGTGATCGAGATACCGCGGGCCTTCTCCATCTCCATCCAGTCCGACACCGTGGAGCGCCGGCCCGCCTTGCCGTGGATGGCGCCGGCCTCGGTGATGACCCGCGCGTGCAGGGCCAGTGCCTCGGTCAGCGTCGATTTACCGGCGTCGGGGTGGCTGATCACGGCGAAGGTGCGGCGCCGGGCTGCCTCGGCGGTGACGCGGGCGGCGGACTTGGTGTCGGCGGTGGTCAGGGTGTTGTCGGTCATCTCGGTACCGATGATATTTCCCCAGGTGGGCAATCATTAAATCGCGTTGCTGCGTCGGGGATGATCGGAGCCGTGAACATCTGCGTCTTCCTGTCCGCCGCCGACCTCGATGCGCGCTACACCACTCCGGCCCGCGAGTTCGCCCGGGCGCTCGGGGAGGCCGGGCACACCCTGGTGTGGGGCGGGTCGAACAGCGGGCTGATGAAGGTCATCGCCGACGGCGTGCACGAGGCCGGTGGCCGCCTGGTCGGGATCTCCGTGGAGTTCCTGCGGGCCAAGGCCCGCCCGGACGCCGACGAGATGGTGTTCGCCGCCGACCTCGCCGACCGCAAGGCCCAGCTGCTGGCCCGCGCCCATGCGCTGGTGATCCTCGCCGGCGGACTCGGCACCCTGGATGAGGCCACCGAGATCCTGGAACTGCGTAAACACGGCCACCACACCAAGCCGGTGGTGCTGCTCAACACCGCCGGGTTCTACGACGGGCTGGTGATGCAGCTGCGCCGGATGGAGAGCGACGGCTTCCTGCCGATCCCGCTGGACGAGCTGATCTACGTCACCGATGACGGCGCCGACGTGCTCGCCCACCTCCAGCGAAGTTGATTCGGACAAGATCACCCCAAAGGCCTGGGCATTTGTCACGATGAGCCGATGAGGAAAAAGGGCTGGCTGATCTTTGCGGGTCTGCTTGCCGTGTTCCTCGTCGCTGCGGTGGCGGTGGCCCCGTGGGCCTACAAGACCTACGTCGAACGGCCTCCCGAACCGGCTCTGGTGCTGCCGGCCGACGCCCGTCCCGCGAGCACCGACATCGACGGAGCCTGGACGGTGCAGCCCGGCTCACTGGCCGGGTACCGCGTCCAGCAGCAGCTGCTCTGGTTGATGGTCGACGTCAACGGCCGCACCGATGCCGTCACCGGCGGCGCCGAGATCAGGGGTTCCCACCTGGTGTCCGCCACATTCACCGTCGACGTCGCCGCCATCGACTCCGGGCGGCCCGGTCGCGACGAGCGCTTCCGCGGCACCGACGCGATGGACACGGCAGCGTTCCCGACGGCCACGGTCAGCATGAACATGCCCGTCGACCTGGCCCCGGTGCCCGCGGACGGCAGCCCGGCGCACCTCGAGGTGTCCGTGCACCTGACGCTCAAGGACGTGACGCGGGTGGAGCGCGCCCAGCTCGACATCCAGCGCAACGGCGACCTGGTCGACGTCGCCGGGGCCATCCCGATCCGGTTCTTCGACTTCAATGTGGACCCGCCGAGGCCACCCGCGTCAATGTTGGAGGTGCAGCCGGTCGCCACCATCGAATTCCTGGTGCAGCTGGCCAAGGGCTGACTCAGCGTCGGAGCCGGGCCAGCACCCGGCCGAACAGCCCACCGGACTCTGCCGGCGGCTGCCGGCGCACATAGGGCCACGGCTCGTTGCGCTCCGGCACTGCTGTGGCCCGCACCTGCTTGAGCTGCATCCGCAGCTGCGCCCGCAGCTCATGCAGCGACGGGTCGTCCCAGCGGTTCACCGCCTCGGCGGGATCGCCGGTCAGGTCGTAGAGCTCCCACTGGTCGTCGAGCACATCGCTGCGATAGCGCTGAGCGCCGCGGCCGGTATAGGCCAACTGGCGTACCCCCGGCTCGGTCCAGGTACCCGGATCGTCAAAAGTGCGCACCACCTTCCACAGCCGGTCATCGGCGCGCGCCACCATGCCCTCGAAGTTGCCGGCCACCTGCACCGGCACCCGGATCCGCAGCGGCGCAGGAGGATTCACATCGCGGCCCAGCTGGCGCGCCAGCCCGGACGCCCCGGTATCGCCTTCGAGGACGTTGTCGCGGGTCAACAGGTACACCGCCCGGTCCTCATCGGCCGGGCCACCGTGCACCACGGGCATCAGGTCGTGGCCGGGCAGCGGGTGCACCTCGCTGAACTCGGCGGCCAGCGCCGCGGCGACCGCAGGGACGTCGACCCCGGCGGCGCCGAGCAGCGTCGGCACCAGATCCACGTGCGAGGTGGGTGCGGACACCGTGCGCGGTGACGTCGCCCCAGCGCCGATGCGGGCGATGACGAACGGCACCCGGGTGGCCTCGTCGTACAGGTTGAACCACTTCTGGTGCAGCCCGCCGTGCGCACCCAGCAGCTCACCGTGATCGGAGGTGCGCACCAGCACCGCGTCGGTGGAACCGTCGGTGACGGCGCGGCGCACCCGGTCCAGTGGGCCGTCGACTTCGGCGTGCAGCCGGTAGTACAGGTCGCGGTATTGCTGTGCCTTGCGCTTGTAGGTCCGGGCGACTGCCGCCGACGGCCCGTACCCGGAGTAGTAGGCGTCGCGGAACGCCGTCTGCGCGGCGGGCTTGCTGCGCAGATCCTCGGTCGCGGTGGGCGCGGGCGGCACGTGCGGGGGATCGAGGGGTGACGCCGCCAGTGGACTGCGCCGCGACCACGCCGGAAACAGCACGATGTCATGGGGATTGACGAAGCTGGCGACCAGCAGGAAGGGCTTCAGGGCCGCGGCGTCGCCGGCGCGGCGGCGGGCGTAGCGGTCTTCGAGCCAGGCCACAATGCGGTCGGCGAACAGCGGGTCGCGGCGAAAACCGCTGTTGGCCATGGCCGCTCCGTGCGGCTCGGGGCCCACCCAGCCGGAGAACCCGTAGGGCTTCAGCGGGTCGGCGTCGAGGTAGGCCTGCACGGCGGCCGGGTCGACGACACCGGTGTCGTCATTGGTGGCCAGGATCTTCCCGGTCGCCGGATCCTCCAGGTCGGCGTGYGAGATATGCCATTTGCCGTCGTAGTGGGTGTCGTATCCGGCTGCGCGGAACCAGTTTCCGAGGGTGGGCACCTCACCGCGGCGCAGCCAGCGCAACCGCGAATCGTCGTAGCGCTTGCCCAGACCGTCGGTCTGGGTGACCCCGTGCAGATCCGGGTAGTGCCCGGTGAACAGCGTCGGCCGGCTCGGTACGCAGGCAAGCGACCCGGTGTAGTGCCGGGTGAAGCTGACGCCGTGCTCGTCGAACCAGCGTCGCCCGCTCAGGGTTCGCTGCCGCCAGTCCAGCACCTCGGGCGACTCGTACGGCGGCACCGCGCGTTCCTCATCGGTCATCAGGATGACGATGTCGGGCTGAGTCATGACGTCATCCAACACCGAATTGTTGGGATCGGTAGCGAATGCGCCTCGCTGTACTTGTGCCATGACGACGCCACAGTGGCGGCGCACCCCGAAAGGAATACCGATGAACGTGATCCCCGCCCAGCTGCAGGACCTGACCAAGCGCGTCGAGAAGACCCCGGCCCTGATCATCGCCCTCTTCAGCGGGCTGACCGCGCTGTGGTCGGTGTACCGGCTGCTGTGGCTGGTCTACGCGGGCTTCGCCCTGTCCAGCTTCGGACTGTCCCCGGTCTCGCTGATCATCTCCTTCGTGGTGTGGGTCGCGGTCGCGGTGGCTGCCGGCCTGGCCGCCTACGCCTTCTGGACCCGCTACAGCGCCGCCGAGGAGCAGCCCGAGCAGTAAGGCCACGTCAGCACCGGCGGCGGGGAACTTCGGTTTCCCGCCGCCGGTCTTTTGGCACACTGGGCAGATGCCGACGCAGCCGCCCGAACCGCCGCGCGACCCGGCGACCCGGCGGATACCGCGGGCACCCAGGCCCGACCGGCGGGCAGGAGCGCAGCGACCGGGGGATCGGTCCAGCCCGACCCAGCGTCTGCCGCGACCCGAGCCGCCCACCCAGCGCCTCCCACGGCCCGAGCCGTCCACCCAGAAAATCCGGGTGCCCGACCCGGTGACCCAGCAGATCCGCAACGCCCCGCCACCACCGCCGCCGGCCCCGCCGCTGCGGCCACCCGGGATGCAGCCCCCGCCGCCCCCGGCCACGCGCAACAAGCAGAGCATCGCGCTGATCGCCGTCATCGTGGTGGCGGTCCTGGTCGGCGGGCTCGCCGCGGCGGAGCTCTACGCCCGGCACCGCGCCGGCACCGTGCTCTCCGGTATCACCGACTGTCTGGTCGAGGACACCGCCGACGTCTCCTACTCGGTGACGCCGCCGTTCCTGTGGCAGTACCTCACCGACCACTACTCCGACATCTCGGTGATCACCACCGGCGACCGGGTACAGGAAGCCAAGGGCATGACCGCCGATGTCACGCTCAGCGATATCGATCTGCAGCCCACCGCCGACGCGAAGGGCACCATCGGGTCGGTGACGGCCACGCTGGATTGGACCGCGGACGGTATCAAGCAGACCGTCGCGGAGAACCTGCCGGTCGTCGGCGACCTGGTCACCGGGGTGCGCACCGACGCGGCCGCGGGCACCCTGATCCTGGAGGCCACCGGCGGCACCACCATCACCGCGCGACCCGAGGTCAACGCGGGCAACCTGGACCTCAACGTCGTCGACGTCACCGGGCCGTTCGGCAAGGACGCCGTGCAGACCGCGCTCAACGAGTTGACCACCACGCTCAATGACAACTACCCGCTCGGCATCAAGGCCGACAGCGTCGCGGTGACGAGTACCGGTGTGACCGGGAAGTTCTCGTCCACGGACGCTGCGATCCCGACCGGTGAGAGCGACTCCTGCTTCGAGACCCTTTAGGCGATCAGCTTCAGCGGCAGGCTCTGGTGCCTGCGGATGATGTTGTTGACCGCCCACACCGGTTCACCGGTCACCTCGATGCGGTCGACGCGCGCCACCAGGGCCCGCAGGATGGCGACGGTCTCCAGCCGGGCCAAGCCCTGCCCGGCGCAGGCGTGCGCGCCGTTGCCGAAACCGATGTGCGCACCGGCATTACGACGGATATCGAAGGTCTCCGGGTCGTCCCAGGCCTGCTCGTCGCGGTTGGCCGAGGCGTAGAGCACCAACACCTTGGACCCGGCCGGGATCGCGCTGCCCGCGATCTCGGTGTCGCGGCGGACCTGCCGGGCGAACGCCCGCAGCGGCGACTCGTAGCGCACCACCTCGTTGACGGCGGCCGGGATCAGGTCCGGATCGTCCTTGAGCAGCTGCCACTGCTCGGGGTGAGTCCCGAACAGGTACAGCGCATTCGAGATGGCGCTGATGGTGGTGTCCAACGACGGGGCGATGTAGTCGACCATCAACGCGGGGCACTCGGCGTGGTCGAGTGCACCCTGATCGGCGGCGGTCAACAGTTCGTCGATGATGCTGCCGGCCAGCACGTCGCGGCGTCGGACTACGCGCCGCGCGAAACGCAACATCTCCCATGCCCGTGGAACCGCCTTGATCGCCTGCCAATTCAGCGGCCCGAGCACATCGAAGGTGGCCCCACCCCACTCGATGAGATGCTCGCGCTGATCGCGGGGCCAGCCCACCAGGTCGGGCACGATGGCCAGCGGCAGCGCGGTCGCCAGGTCGACGCCATCGATACTGCCCTGCGCGACGGCGGCCTCGACCACCGCGGCGGCCTGCTCGTCCACGGTGTCGCCGAGACTGCGCAACGCCCGCGGCATCATCCGGTGCGCGACCAGTTTGCGGCGCTCGGCGTGCTCATCACCGTCGCTGGCCAGCGTGGTGCCCTTGGACAACCTGTTGGCCAACATGTTCAGCGAGACCCCGTCACCCGAGATGAACTGCTGATCGTCGCGCAGGGTGGCCTTGCACTCGGCGTAGCGGGGCAGTGCGAAACACTTATGCCGGTTCAGCCACACCACCGGGCCGAGGTCGCGCAGCCGCCGGTAGTGCGGGTACGGGTCCAGGATGGCGCCGGTGCGGTAGATGTCGGCGCGGTAGGTGGCGGTCATGGGATCCTCCGGGCAACGGGTTGTGCGACCACGGTCTTGCGGCGCAGCCGACGCGCCGTCACGCGCGGGATGGCCAGCACGGCCGCCAGCGCGTGCCGGGCCCGGTCGCCGGTTCGGCCGCCCGCGGTCATGGCGCGCCCGACGATCAGCGCGAGGCGGATCATGTTCCGGGCGTGGGGTTTGCGTTCCCGCTCATAGCTGTTCAGTACTTTCGCGTTCAGTTCGCCGTTGATCACCCTGGCCAGCTTCCCGGCCAGGTTCATCGCATCGCGCAGGCCCGCGCCCATGCCCTGCCCGATGAACGGCGGGGTCAGGTGCGCGGCGTCGCCGAGCAGGAACACATTGTCGCGGCGCCAGCGGTCGGCGAGTTGGGCGCGGAAGGTGTACTCGGTGACCCGCACCAGCTCGAGCTCGGTGCCCTCGGGTACCCACGGCGCGATGAACGGGTGCAACGCATCCAGGCCGGCGTAGTCGGATGCCGACTCCTCGGTCAGCAGCTGGAATTCCCAGCGGTACCGGGTCGCACCGATCCGCATGTAGGTGGCGGCCCGGTGCGCGCTGCAGACCTGGTGCACGCCGTCCCACTGCTGCAGGTCCGCGCCGGTGTCGATATCGACGACCAGCCACCGCTGGTCGAACTTGAGGTCCTGCATGGCGGCGCCGATCCGCTTGCGCACCAAGCTGTTTGCGCCGTCGCAGCCCAGCACGTAGTCGCACGTGATCACCTCGCCGTCGGCGAGGGTGAGCCGGGCCGGTCTGCCGGGCGCCAGGTCGATCACCTCGACGCCGCCGCGCATCCGGATCTGCGGGTAATGGGTCAGGTTGTCCCGCAACAGTCTTTCCAGCTCGGGTTGGTCGAACATGTTGGCCTGCGGGAAGCCGTGGCGTCCGATGCGGCGCCGGAAGCGTGCCAGCACCCGGTGGTGTTCGTCGACCAGCTGCAGACCGAGCGCGGGCCGCGAGATCGCGGCGAACCTGTCGGCAATGCCGACGCGCGCCAGGATCTGGTAGACCTCATCGTCGAGGTGCACCGCGCGCGGCTGCGGGTAGACATCGGGCCAACGGTCGAGGACGAGTGTCTCGATGCCGCACTGCGCGAGCAGGGTGGCGACCGTCATCCCTGTCGGTCCGGCGCCGATGACGGCCACCGGCACGTGCGTCGTCATCAGTATCTGACTCGCATGCGTTGCACGCCGAGGTCGATGGTGCCGTCATCGGTTCCGATCGTGGCCTCGACGATATCGCCGTCGCTGAGGTAGTCGGTGTTGGAGGCCTGACGCTTGAAGAAGGCCTTCCATTTCACCGCGGGCGGTAGCAAGCTGCCGATGATCTCGATCGGCTTGGCCGGGGCACGCAGCGCGGTGCCGGCCGGGGTGCCGGTCAGGATGAGATCTCCGGCGGCCAGATCCTGGAACCGGGTCAGTGACTGCAGGGCCTGCAGCGGGCGGTACAGCATGTCACCCTCGACGACGGCATTCTGGCGCTGGGAACCGTTGACGGACAACGTGAGTCGCAGGTCGCCGAAGCGTTTGAGGTCGTCGCCGTCGACCAGCACGAGTTCGGGGCCGACGGGGGTGAAGCTGGGGTAGGACTTCGCCTCGTAGAACTGGGTCTGGGGTAGCTGGATGTCGCGTGCGGACACGTCATTGGTGATGACCAGCCCGGCGATCGCATCGGCCAGGTCGTTATCGGAGAGGTTGGTGCCGACCGGGATGTCGCGGCCGACCACCAGACCGATCTCGACCTCGTAGTCCAGGAACCGGACATGCCCGGGTTTGACGATATCGTCGAACGGACCGCTGATCGAGGCCGAGGATTTGCGGAAGAAGGTCAGCGGCACCGTCTTCGGGTCCATCCCGGAATCGCGGACGTGGGATTCGAAGTTGGTCATCTGCGCGACCACCCGGCACGGCGCGGTGACGGGGGAGACCAGATCGAGGGTGTCGATCGGGACGACATCTGCGGTGAGCGCGGCGTCGATGGCGGTACGGTCGGCGAGCAGTTCGGCGGTGGTGGTGGCCGAGGTGGCGATGCGGGCGGCGCCGTTCGCGGTCTTGACCCACCAGGCGTCAGCGGTGCGCAACACGGAAACTGTCATGAGGAAGCAACTTTCAGTAGGCCGGCCAGCCGCCGGATATCGAATTCGTTCTCGCCGCGCAGGGCGCTCAGCATGGATGCCGCCTCGTGGCGGACGGACTTCAGATCGGCGCCCAGGAAGTCGCGGGTGACCGGCGGGCCCCATTGCGACAGGCCGGTTGCGGTGAACTCGGCCCACCCGGGTTCCAGGGTGTTGTCGAACATGTCGCCGTCCGCGAAGTGTTCGACGAGGAAGCCGTCGGGATCACGCCAGTAGTCGAAGATCTGGCTGCCCTGGATGTGACGGCCGATGCCCCAGGACCGCGAATAGCCACGCTCGCTGAGGTATTCGCCGCCGGCGGCCAGCGCGTCGAGATCGCTGACCTGAAAGGCCGAGTGCACGTAACGGTTCGCCGGGCCCAGCGCCAGTGCCACGGTGTGGTGATCGGCCGGCGTGCTGCCGCGGTCGCAGCGGATGAAGCTCATGGCCGGTCCGCGGTCACGCTGGCCGGGGAAGTACAGGAAGTCGCTGACGATCATCCCGAAGGTGTTGAGGTACCAGTTCAGCGTCTGCAGGTAGGTGGTGGATTGCAGCACCACATGGCCCAACCGCTGGATGCGGGCCGGCACCCGGGGCGGGCGCTGGGTGGCGTTGGTGCGGACCGTCGAGCGGCCGGTGTTGTGCACCAGCGGCTGCTGCACCGGTGACTCGGGCAGCGGGTGCATTCCGGCGACCACCCGGACCGGGGTGCCGCTGGGATCGGCGAGGTCGACGGCCAGCCCGCCGATCGCCTCGGGCAGGGGCCGCGCGACGGTGCCGGTCTTGTCGGCCACTCGGAGCACGTCGACCTCGTCGACGGCCTGTAGCGCCAGTCCGACGAACCGGGTCCGGGAGCCGTGACGCAACAGCACACAGGGCGCGCCGGCGTCGGTGCCACGCAGATGCAACTCGGTGGGGGTGCGCAGCGCGGTCTGGAACCCGAAGGCCCGGGCGAAGGCCTCGGCCCGGGTCAGGTCGGGTTTTTCGAACTCCAGCCAGGCCAGGTCCTGGATCTTGATGATCGGGTTGCGTGCGCGGCCGGGGTGTTCGCCGTGTCGTGCCCCGTGCTCGCTGTGCAGGTCTTTGTGCACGTCAACAACCATGTGACCGCCTTTCCTGACGAAATCGTCACATGCGACGGGACGCTCAGTCAAGAGTTTCTGACGAATTCATCAGAAATGAGGCACACTGTGGTCATGCCCGAAGACGCGCCGAGCCGTACCGATCGCCGCAAGCAGCGCACCCGCGCCGCGCTGCTCGTCGCCGCGCAGTCGTTCATCGCCGCGGGCAAGCTCAATGCGCCGATCCTGGAGATCACCCAGGCCGCCGATGTCGGCATGGGCTCCTTCTACAACCACTTCGAGTCCCGCGAGCAGCTGTTCGAGGCCGCGGTGACCGAGGTGCTCGACCGGCACGGCGACATCCTGGACGCCTGCACCGCCGACCTCGACGATCCCGCCGAGATCTTCGCGGCCAGCTTCCGGATGACCGGCCGGATGTTCCGGGCCCGGCCGCAGGAGAGCAAGGTGCTGCTGGCCAACGGTATGACGCTGCTGCAGTCCGATCGTGGGCYGGCGCCGCGGGCCCTGCKCGATATCACTGCCGGGGTGGCGTCGGGCCGCTTCCGTGTCGAGGACCCCGAGCTGGCGCTGGCGGTGGCCGGCGGGGCACTGCTCGGTCTGGGTAATCTGCTTGCCGCGCAACCGGATCGCGATGACGCACACGCCGCCGATGTGGTGACCGCCGATGTGCTGCGATTGTTCGGCATGTCCGAGGCCGATGCGCGCGAGGTCTGCGCGCGGCCGCTGCCGGATCTCAGCGCGGCGCAACAGGCTGCCTCGTGAGGCGTGACCACACCGCGTTGCGTGTCCGCCAGACGATACTTCCATCGCTGTGGCCGGGCAGTGCATGGACGGTGAGCCAGTCCTGGCTTTGCAGGAATTCGGCCATCTCCGCGGCGTGACGGCCTTGGGTGGCGAAACGATCGCAGTTGACCCCGACCTTCAGATCGGGCCATCCCATGGCGATGACCGTTTCCTCGAAGCCGTCGGTGATCCTGATCTGGGAGTGCGTCGGACGCAGTCCGGCGTCGGACAACAGGAGGCGGACGCGGGTTTCCTCCGGTGACGCTGCGCCGGAATCGATTTCCAGGATGGCCGGGACGGCATTCCGGATACCACGCGCTCCCGGGTAGCGATCAGCCAGCCGCCAGATGTCGTCCTTGGTGATGCCCGTGGCGGCGGTCAACGGATCCAGGATCGCGACGGCCGCATCGCGTTCCAGATACCGGGCCAGGTCCAGTGCGGTGCGGGCCGGGCTGGTGACCGGGAGATTCTCTCGGACGCTGATCTCATCGACCGCGATGCGCTCGTTTCGGACGATCAGACCGGGTGGGTGTTTGCTCTTGAGCGCGATCAGTTCGATGAGATCGGCGGTGACGGCGCCCGGTGTGAGATACAAACCGGCGGCAGCGCGGCCCGCGACGACTCCGGTCCGCCCGCACCACAGCCAGGCGGCGTGGGCGCGGACTTCCAGGTCGAGTTCGGTGCCCTTGAGGACGTAGATGTTCGGCAGGATCCTGGTGTATTGCGAGCGCAGGATTCCCGGGGTCACGGCTCTGTGTGCGATGGCCTCGCTGCCCACGAACGGCGTCATGGAGTCATGGTGTTCGGGGGGACTGACAGGTTATGGCCCTAGGAGCGAGATCGACGTGAGGGTTGTGGATAACCGGACTCTGCCGTGATTCACAACCGTGTGTTCGATCTCGCTCCTAGGGACTTCGGCGGGGTCCTGCCGCCGGGCCGCGCCGACAGTGAACACTTTTCCGAATCTGCCTAGTACGCCGGTGCCGTCGTGTTACACACGACGAAAGGGACGCCGGCCAAGGGAGTGCATCGTGTTCGATCTACTGATCACCGGCGGGACCGTCGTCGACGGCACCGGGGCCGACCGGTTCACCGCCGACGTCGGTATCAAGGACGGCAAGATCGTCGAGGTCCGCCGGCGCGGGACCGGCGACCCGACCCTGCAGGCCGAGGCCGCCGAAACCATCGATGCCACCGGCAAGATCGTCGCGCCCGGCTTCGTGGACATCCACACCCACTACGACGGCCAGGTCAGCTGGGACGACCTGCTGGAGCCGTCCAGCAACCACGGTGTCACCACCATCGTCGCAGGCAACTGCGGAGTCGGCTTCGCGCCGGTGCGGCCCGGCCAGGAACAGTGGCTCATCGAACTGATGGAGGGCGTCGAGGACATCCCGGGCACCGCGCTCACCGAGGGCATCACCTGGGGCTGGGAGACCTACGCCGAGTACCTCGATGTCATCGGCCGCCGCGAACTCGCCGTCGACATGGGCAGCCAGATCGCGCACGGCACCGTCCGCGCGTACTCCATGGGGGAGCGTGGCGCCCGCAACGAAGCGGCCACCCCCGACGACATCGCCGCGATGAGCCGGATCGTGCAGGAGGCCATCGAGGCCGGGGCCCTGGGCTTCTCGTCCTCGCGCACACTGGCCCACCGCGCCATGGACGGCGAACCCGTGCCCGGAACCTTCGCCGCCGAGGACGAACTGTTCGCGCTCGGCCGGGCCACTGCGGCCGGCGGCGGTGCGGTGTTCGAACTTGCCCCGCAAGGCGCCGCCGGTGAGGACATCGTCGCGCCCCGAAAGGAATTGGAGTGGATGCGCCGCCTCGGCGAGGAGATCGACTGCGCGCTGAGCTTCGCCCTCATCCAGGTCGACGCCGACCCCAACCTGTGGCGCGAACAACTCGACCTGTCCGCGGCCGCCCACCAGGCGGGCAGCCGGCTCTACCCGCAGGTCGCCGCGCGACCGTTCGGCATGCTGCTCGGCTTCCCGGGCCACCACGCCTTCACCCACCGGCCCACCTACCGCAAGCTCAAGGCCGCGCTGAGCCGCGAGGAGCTGGCCGCCAAGCTCGCCGAACCCGCTGTGCGGGCGGCGATCCTGTCCGAAGAGGACCTGCCTGTCGACCCGAACGTGCTCTTCGACGGCATGTTCGCGCTGGCGCAGTACTCGGGTGACCGGCTCTACTCGCTGGGCAACCCGCCCGACTACGAACCCACCGCCGAGCGCACGGTGTCCGCGATCGCCAAGGCCCGCGGTGAGGACGTGCTGACCACGATGTACGACCTCATGCTGGAGGCCGATGCCGCCACCATGCTGATGCTGCCGATGTTCAACTACGCAGAGGGCAATCACGACGCCATCCGTGAGATGCTGACCCACCCCGCCGGGGTGCTCGGCCTGTCCGACGGCGGCGCGCACTGCAGCATGATCTGCGACGCCTCCTACCCGACGTTCCTGCTCACGCACTGGGCGCGCGACCGGCACCGCGGCGATAAGCTGCCGCTGGAGTACGTGATCCGCAAGCAGTCCCATGACACCGCGCAACTGTTCGGGCTGACCGACCGCGGGGTGATCGCGATCGGAAAGAAGGCTGATGTCAACGTGATCGACCTCGATGCGCTGACCCTGCACGCCCCGCGGATGGCCTATGACCTGCCCGCCGGCGGGCACCGCCTGGTGCAGGGCGCCTCCGGCTACACCGCCACCGTCGTCAACGGGGTCATCACCCGCCGCGACGGGGTGGACACCGGTGCCCGGCCGGGACGACTGGTCCGCGGGAGCCGCTGATGCGCGGTCTCGCGATCCCGTTGGCGGCCTTGGCGGTTGCCGCCGCACCGGTGGCGGGCGCCGATGTGCTCAGCCCGCTGCACCCGCTGGTCGACGCCGCCGCGCAGCGCCTGCTCACCGCCGAACCCGTGGCGGCCAGCAAGTACCTGACCGGCGGGCAGATCCAGGACCCGCAGCGTGAAGCGCAGGTCCTGGACACCGTGGCAACCGCGGCGCAGGCGCAGGGTGCCGACCCGGCGTACGTCCGCGAGGTGTTCCGCGACCAGATCGACGCGACGGTGTCGTTGCAGTACAGCCTGTTCGGCGACTGGAAGGTCGACCCGGCCGCCGCGCCGGACACCGCACCCGACCTCGCGTCGACGCGCACCACGATCGACGGCCTCAACCAGACCATGGTCAGCGAGATCGCGCACCAGTGGCCGGCACTACAGTCCCCGAGTTGCCGCGCCGAGGTGGGTGCCAGCATCAACGAGGTGGTGGCCAACCGGGGCCTGGATCCGCTGTACCGGCGGGCGCTGGAATACGCCACCCACGACTACTGCGGCTAGTTACAGCACGTCCTTGATGGCGTTCTTGAGCGCCTCGGCCTCGGTGCCGAACACCGCCTGCACATTGCTGCCCACCTCGATCACCCCGGCCGCACCGAGGCTCTTCAGCCGGGCCTGATCGACCTTGGCCGGATCGGCAACCTCCATCCGCAGCCGGGTGATGCAGGCATCCACATTGACCAGGTTGTCCCGGCCGCCGAACGCCGCGATGACCTGCTCGGCCTTGGTGTCGGCGCGCACCGGCGCATCGACGGTGGCCACCGCCGTGGCGGAAACACCGACCTCACCGAGATTCGCGGCCTCCTCGGCCTCGAACTCCTCCTCGGGCTCGCGGCCCGGGGTGCGCATGTTCCACCGGGTGATCGCGAACCGGAACAGCAGGTAGTAGATGACGGCGAACGCCACGCCCATCCCGATGAGCAGCGGGATGTTCTTGGCCGCCGGCGCGGTGCCGTACAGCAGCAGATCGATCAGCCCCGCGGAGAACGAGAAGCCCAGGTGGATGTCCAGCAGGTAGGCGATCGCCAGCGACAGCCCGGTCAGCACCGCGTGGATCACGTACAGCGGGAACGCCACGAACATGAACGCGAACTCCAACGGCTCGGTCACGCCGGTGAGGAACGCCGTCAGCGCCGCCGCGGACAGAATGCCGACGGCGACCTTACGCTGCTTCTTGTTGGCCACGTGGATCATCGCCAGCGCCGCGGCCGGCAGACCGAACATCAGGATCGGATAGAACCCGGCGGTGAGATGCCCGCCGGTGGGATCGCCCGCGGCGAACCGGGTCAGCTCACCGGTCACGACGCCCTCGGGGGTGTCGTAGTCGCCGTAGAGGAACCAGATGTAGGAGTTCGGGATGTGATGCAGGCCCACCGGAATCAGCATGCGGTTGGCGAACCCGTAGACGAACGCACCCAGCGCGCCGGCGCCGCCGATGAACTGGCCCAGGCTGGTCAGCCCGGCGTCGAAGATCGGATAGAAGTAGCTCATCGCGAACGAGACGAACAGGCTGGTCAGCGAGACCACGATGGGGACGAACCGGCGGCCGCCGAAAAAGCCGAGATAGGAAGGCAGTTCGATGGTGTGGTACTTGTCGAACAGCCACGCGGTCAGCAGGCCGATGACGATGCCACCGAAGACGCTGTAGTTGATCTGCGCCTGCTCGCCGGCCTTGTCGAGCACTCCGTCGAGCACGAACGGCGACATGGTCTCGAAGACCTTGTCCATCACCAGGTAGCCGACGACGGCGGCCAGCGCGGTGGAGCCGTCGGCCTTCTTCGCGAAACCGATCGCCACACCGACGGCGAACAGCAGCGCGAGGTTGTCGAACAGCGCGCCGCCGGCGGCGCTCATCGCCTGGAAGAACGGCCCGATGACGGGCGCCTCGATGCGGCCCAGCAGGTCCGGTTGGCCCAGTCTCAGCAGGATGCCGGCCGCCGGTAGCACCGCGATCGGCAGCATGAGGCTCTTGCCGAGCCGCTGTAACTGCGCGAATCCCGGAATTCGGCGACTGCTTTGAGGTTTCGTCGACCCACCCATGCGGGGAGCTTAAACGAGAAGCGGCGAAGCCAAGACCATGTTCGGCGACGCTCGTAGTGTTGGGACCATGACGACGACAGTGATCGCCCCGGTGGCCGGGCGCGCGGTGGCCCTCGGCGATGTCCCCGACCCGGTGTTCGCCCAGGGCATGGTGGGTTACGGTGCCGCGATCGACCCGCCGCGCGAAGTCATCACCGCCGTCGCGCCGGTCAGCGGCCGACTGCTCAAGCTGATGCCGCACGCCTTCGTCGTGCTGACCCCCGACAATGTCGGCGTGCTGGTGCACCTCGGACTGGACACCGTCGCGCTCGACGGCGAGGGCTTCACCACGCACCTGCAGCAGGGGGAGCAGGTCAGCGCCGGACAGCCGGTGATCACCTTCGACGTCCCGGCCATCGTCGCCAAGGGGCTCGATCCGATCGTGCCGGTGGTGGTGATGGACGAACGTGAACCCGCCAACATCTCGGTGACCGCGGCGCTCGACGCGCCCATCGCGTCCGGCGACGAGCTGTTCGTGGCGAGTCGCTGATGGAGGTCATCATCCTTGCGGGCCCGCCCGAGATCGGCACCGTGGCCGCCGACGCGATCACTGCGCTACTGCACCGCAAGCCCGACGCGGTGCTCGGCCTGGCCACCGGGTCGTCCCCACTGGCGATCTACGACGAACTCGTGACCCGTTGTGCGGCAGGGCAGATCTCGTTCAGCCAGGTCCGCGGCTTCACCCTCGACGAATACGTCGGCCTGCCGGCCGAGCATCCCGAGCGCTACCGCAACGTCATCGACAATGTGTTCGTGTCCCGGGTGGATTTCGCGCCCGGCGCGGTGCAGGGCCCCGACGGCCTGGCAGCCGACATCCCGGCCGCCTGCACCGCCTACGAGGAGTCCATCCGGGCGGCCGGCGGCATCGACCTGCAGATCCTCGGGATCGGCACCGACGGGCACATCGGTTTCAACGAACCCGGCTCGTCGCTGGCCTCGCGCACCCGCATCAAAACCCTGACCGCGCAGACCCGTTCGGACAACGCCCGCTTCTTCGACGACGATATCGACGCGGTGCCCACCCACTGCCTGACCCAGGGGCTGGCCACCATCCTCGATGCCCGCCATGTCGTGCTGGTGGCCACCGGCCGGCAGAAGGCCGAGGCGGTGCACCACCTCGTCGAGGGTGCGGTGAGCGCGATGTGGCCGGGATCGGTGCTGCAACATCATCCGCACGTGACGGTGCTGCTCGACGACGCCGCGGCCCGGCGGCTGCAGCTGGCCGACTACTACCGCGAGACGCACCGCTCCAAACCCGACTGGCAGGGCATCTGAGTGCTGCTGGCCGCCGATACCCTGCTGACGGGCGCGGATCTGTTGCGGCCCGGCTGGATTGACGTCGCCGACGGCACGATCCGCGCCGTCGGTGCCGGGGCGCCCCCGGGCCGCGCGGATCATGAGCTGGGCATCGTGGTGCCCGGGTTCGTCGACACCCACCTGCACGGCGGCGGTGGCGCGAACTTCTCCGCCGCCTCGGCGCAGGAGACCGCGACCGCGGCCGCGTTGCACCGCAGGCACGGCACCACCACGCTGATCGCCTCGCTGGTGACCGCCGCGCCCGACGAATTGCTCCAGCAGGTCCACAGTTTGGCCGCCGACGTCCGGTCCGGGGTGCTGGCCGGTATCCATCTGGAAGGCCCGTGGCTGTCGGTGCACCGGTGCGGGGCGCACCAGCCCGCCCTCATGCGTGACCCGGATCTCGCCGAGATCGACCGGGTGCTCGCCGCCGCCGACGGCGCCGTGACGATGGTGACGCTGGCCCCCGAACGCGACGGCGCGCTCGCGGCCATCGCCCAACTCACCGCCGCCGGGGTGGTGGCCGCGGTCGGGCACACCGAAGCCAGCTATGCGCAGGCCCGGTCGGCCATCGACGCGGGCGCCACCGTCGGTACCCACCTGTTCAATGCGATGCGCCCGATCGACCGTCGCGAACCGGGCCCGGTTGTCGCGCTGCTGGAGGACCCCCGGGTGACCGTCGAGCTGATCACCGACGGCGTGCACATCGACCCGGCAATCTACCGGTTCGTCACCCAAAGCGTTGGCACTCAGCGGGTCTCGCTGATCACCGACGCCATGGCCGCCACCGGTATGTCGGACGGGCGCTACGAACTGGGCCCGCTCGGGGTGGACGTCGTCGACGGGGTGGCCCGGGTGGCAGGCACCGACACCATCGCCGGCAGCACCGCCACCATGGACCGGGTGTTCCGGTTCGCCGTGAAGCACAGCGGGCTGGACCGCGATGCGGCACTGCGGCAGGCGGTCGCCCAATCCTCGATCAACCCGGCCCGGTCCCTCGGGCTCCCGGCGAACGAGCTGACGGCCGGGGCCACCGCAGACCTGGTGGCCCTCGATGAGGAACTCGCCGTCACCGGTGTGCTGCACCGGGGGTCGTGGGTCTAGCCCTCACTCACCACGCGGGGCAGGTGCCACCGAGTGCGCATGGCAGCACCGCGTCCATCCAGCCGTGGTTGTTCTGCATCGTGGCGAGCAGCCAGGCTCCGAGCGCGACGACCGAGACGGCGCCCGCGGCGAACAGCACGACGACCAACACCAGCAGCGCGATGCCGGCGGCCGAGCCGCTCGCCATCAGCCGCACGGCGCGCACCACCACGTCGATGATCCGCACCATGAACATCAACACCATGGGGTCACTGTATTACCGGGCACGGTGAAAGCAAGCCGCCATTGATGAATGGCACGGTGATCGGCAATTCTGGCTAATCGCCTAGGCGGCATAGTTATGCGGCACACTCCGTACCATTCTTCAATTTCAGCAAACTCTTGTATTGGGTGGGCGGCGAGTCCTCAAGCGAAGTCAGGGGTTTCAGCCAGCGAGTTTGCATCGAATTCATTGAAATGGCACACAATCCGGCAATAAAGACGACATGATCGCGAAGTCGATAATCGAATAGCACACGTTCTCGAGAAGCGGACGGGCCGAGCCATGGCAATGGATTACGCAAAGTACATCGGTCGTATCGGAGTGCTGGCAGTGGCGCTCGGTATCGGATATGGCATCAGCCCGGCCACGGCTTCGGCGGACCCGGATTCCACCGGCGCCGAGTCATCGAGTCCCGCCGAGTCCGCCCCAGCACCGGAGAACCAGGCACCCGAACCGAGACCGGCTACGCGGCCCAGTGCCAAGCAGGCTCCCAAGACCGCGACGGTCCGCCCCCGCACCGTCCGCGGCACCGGCTGCGCGACCTGCCGCGGCCGCGACGAACCGACGGCGCTGACCCCGCGGGCCACGATCGAGGCCCCGGCCGACGCCGAACCCGTCATCCGCAGCGTCGAGCCGACACCGAAAGACCCCGAACCCGCGGCCCCGCCGGTCGCTGCCCCCGCGGCGGTCAGCAGCGCTGAACCGCAACCCGTTCCGGAGGTCGCGCAGCCGCCCGAGATTGCGGCACCGACCACCACGGAGGAAGTGGCCATCGCGCCATCGGCCGATGGCATCCCCGATCTGCCCGACGAGATCCCGGCGGCCTGGGCGCTGCTGGCCTGGACCCGCAAGCAGTCCGAGGAGACCTTCGCGCTCGCGGCGGCGCTCCCCGATGGCGCGCCCTCCGCGTCACCGACCCAGCAGACCCCGGACCAGACCACCGGGGCGGTCACCGGCGCCATCAACGGGACGGACCCCGAGTCGATCCCGTTGATCTACACCGTGTCCGGCGTGACCCCGGCCAAGGGCACCGTGGTGGTGAACAGGGCCACCGGCGCCTACACCTACACCCCGACGGCGGCGGCCCGACTGGCCGCCGGCGTCACGGCGGGCCCGGATGTCGACAGCTTCTCGGTCGCGGTCAGCGACGGCGTGAACGTCACCACCGTGACCGTCACGGTTCCGGTGCTGCCATCGGCGCTCTCGGCACCCACCACCAAGGGTGTGGGCGCGTATCCGACCAGCGTCGTGGTCTCGCACACCAAGATCTATGTCAGCAACTCCGGCAGCAACACGGTCTCGGTGATCGACCGGGCCACCGGCGCGTCGAGCACCATCAAGGTGGTCAGCGAGCCGAAAGCGTTGGCGCTCAGCCCCGACGGCACCCGCCTCTACGTCGGTGGCAGCAATGCGGTCTCGGTGATCAACACCGCCACCAACACCGTGCTGCACAAGGTCGCCACCAACGGCGGCCAGATCTACGGCATCGAGATCTCGGCCAACGGACAGCGCGCCTACGTCACCAACAGCGGGAAGAACACCGTGTCGGTCATCGACACGAGCGCCACCCCCAAGGTGATCGCCACCGTGGCCGTCGGCTCCCAGCCGCGCGGCATCGTCGTCGCGGGCAACCGGCTCTACGTGGCCAACTGGGGCAGCGGCAGCGTCTCGGTGATCGACACCACCACCAACACGGCCGTCCGCGCCCCGATTGCGTTGGGCGCCAACCCCTCCGATATCGCGGTGTCTGCGGACGGCAGCCGGGTGTACGTCACCAACTACGGCAGCGGCACCGTCTCGGTGCTCAACCCGGCCGCGGCCGCCCCGCTCGTCGGCACCATCACCGTCGGCGCTCAGCCGATGGGTGTGGCGCTCGGCCCCGACGGCAGCGTGCTGTACGTGGCCAACGGCCGCGACACCATCTCGGTGATCGACACCGCCACCCGCACCGTCATCAGCACCGTCGCCGGCGATCCGGCACCGGAGTCCGGATCACACCGCCTCGCGCTGAGCCCCGACGGCCGCCAGATCTTCCTCACCGATATGGCCGACAACGCGCTGCGCACCCTGACCGTCGTGCGCGGCAACACCGCACCCACCGCGGGCACCCCGACCGTGGGGACACCGAATGCGCAGACCGGCGCCGTCAGCGGCAACCTCAACTTCACCGACGCGGACGGTGACCCGCTGACCTACACCGTTCTCACCCCGCCGGCCAACGGCACCCTGAGCATCAACTCCGCAGGCACGTATACCTTTACCCCCACCCAGGCGGCCCGGAACGCTGCCGCGCGGGCCGCGAGCACCGTGACATTCAGCGTGCGCGCCGGTGACGGGACGGCCACCGGCACCGTGACGGTCACCGTGCCGATCACGCCGGGCCAGACCACGGTGCCCGGCGACAGCACCTCGCTGCTGCAGTCCATGTTCGACGCGCTGCGCCCCGGCGACACCCTGACCCTGGCACCGCAGACCTACCAGCATTCCGGGGTGCTGACCATCCGGGTTCCCGGCGTCACCATCATCGGCAACGGCGCCACCCTCTACGCCACCAACGACAACACCTCCTCGGTGCAGATCCTCGCCGACAACGTCACCCTGAAAGACATCACCCTCGGGGCCGCCTTGACCGGCCCGCGCTACTACGCCCCTCAGCACCACAAGCTGGTCATCATGGCCGACCACGTCACGGTGACCAACGTGGTCATCAACGGCTCGGCCGGAGCCGGGATATACGTCGACGGCTCAGGCTATTTCGAGCTCAACGACGTCCGCGTCATCCGGTCCCGCGCCGACGGCATCCACATGACCAACGGCTCCCACGACGGCGTGGTCAACAACCCGTACACCGAATGGACCGGCGACGACGGCGTCGCGGTGGTGTCCTACCTCCCCGACGCCGCGATCAGCCGRAACATCACCATCAACAACCCCACCGTCAACGGAACCGTCTGGGGCCGAGGCATTTCCGTGGTCGGTGGGCAGAACATCACCTACAACAACATCACCGTGTCCAACACCGACTCGGCGGGCATCTACGTCGCCTCCGAATGGAGTTACAACACCCACGGTGTCAACGGCGTGCGGATCAACGGCGGCACCGTCACGAACGCCAACACCAACCCGGCGACCGTGCACGGCGCGATCCTGCTCTACGCCGGCAACGCCGGCACCCGCCTCGACGATGTGACGATCACCAATCTGACCGTGCGCAACACCCCGGTGAGCGCGGGCCGGATCTTCGGGATGATCACCGAGAACGGGGGCACGTTCAGCAACATCGTGTTCAGCAACCTGACGCTGCAGCAAGCCGGCCCGCTGGCCGCCTGGTATGCGAACGTGCCGGCATCCTCCTATCGATTGATCTCGATCCTGCTGAACGGGGCACCGGTCAACGGCCTGTGACCGCTTGGAGCATGATGGGTCCATGCCCGACGAACCCGAACTGAATGTGCTCGGCGGACCACTGGAACCGTGCGGCACCGATCCGGTGACCGGCTTCTACCGCGACGGCTGCTGCTCGACGGGCCCCGAAGACGCGGGCCTGCACACCATCTGCGCGGTGGTCACCGCCGAATTCCTGGAACACCAGCGCTCCATCGGCAACGATCTGAGCACACCGATGCCGCAGTACCGGTTCCCCGGCCTGACACCGGGGGACCGCTGGTGCGTCACCGCGGTCAACTGGCTGCGCGCCTACCACGACGGCTGCGCGGCACCGGTGGTGATG